>JACZTA010000009.1 GCA_022573915.1 Bacteroidota bacterium
AGAATAGTTGCTGCATAATTGACCACATACCCTGCTGCCCTTAATACATCGACACTATTACAAGTGGTCTGAGCGAAATTGACCAACTCTTCTAGAGTTAAACCATTAGCTTCCGGTGGAATCTCTGGATTGTTAGTAATTCCAGTAATCAATTCTTTCTGTCCGCCTTTTTTCCTGGTTTCCCGAATATAAACAAAGGGTATAGTTTTCCCACGCAATGGTTCTAGTTCTTCGCTAAGCTGCCAGCCAGGAATCATTCCTCCAGTAACATTGCCGGCAACAAAATCTAGACGAGGAATCTCTCTGAATACCCTAACGGCTAGCCGTTGAATAAGAACCCTTATTATCTCTTTTCGTCCAACTAGGCCCTTAATCATTATATAGCCAGGACCCCAATTGCCTGAGGCATAAAGAAAAGGCTGCTTATTGGCCGGAAGTTCTTCAATCTCATCATTCGTTACTCTTTGAGGAACATTCCTAATCTCTACCGCTCCCGCCTTCAAAATCATTAGGGCGACTTTTTCGATAACTACACTTATTACCATCTTCCTGTCTCCTTTCCAACTTACGCTTTCCATATTCAGTTATTAAAAGAGCTAACCTCCTATTGTTTTTTTACCAGATGAAGGGAATTTGTCAAATAAAAAAAATAAAAAAAGAGGCCTCTCCAAAGAGAGGCTTTCGTAGAAAAGAACTTAAGGGTGGCTTTCAAAAAGGTCTCACTAGCGGCTGGTGGCGAGGAATGCTAGAAAGATCCTCCAACGAAAACCACCCAATTTTCATAATATCTTTTTCAAAAATTCCTGTCAACCCCGTACCAATTTTTACTACTCAATTTCACGCTTGTCCAGAATATACACAAGAAGGTATGTTAAGCTCTAGCGACACATCCTTATGGTTTTCATTACACTTGAAATAACACACACCTGTAATTAAAGCACAAAGTTAATAAGTCTTCCTGGAATGAAGATTGTTTTTTTAATCTTCTTTCCCGTAATCCATTTTTTGATTTTTTCTTGGGATAGAGCTAGTTTTTTAAGTTTTTCTTCAGAGATTTCTATTTCAGCTTCAATTTTTCCTCGGACTCTGCCTTGCACTTGAATAATAAAGGTCGCGATTTCTTCTTTGATTAATGTTGGGTCATATTTCGGCCATTTTTGATTATGAATGCTGCTCTTAAAATCTAACTTCCACCAAAGTTCTTGTGTTAAATGAGGAGCAAAAGGTGATAAAACTTTCAAGAAGTCTTTAAAATCTTTTTTTCCTAATCTTTTCTTTCTATCTGCCTGCCAAGCATTAGAGAATTCCATTAATGAACTTACGGCAGTATTAAATTTCAAAGACTCAATATCTTCTGAAACCTTTTTTATTGTTTTGTGAAGTAATTTTTTTAAATCGGGGGAACTTTGAGAGTTTTGAGTAACAAGAAATTGGCCAGCTAATCTCCAAACCTTCTCTAAAAATCTTCTCGCTCCTTTTACTCCTGTTGCATCCCAGGCAATTGTTTGCTCAAATGGACCCATAAACATCTCATAGATTCTCAAGGTATCAGCTCCATACTCTTTTATAACTTGTTCTGGGCTTATAACATTACCCTTGGATTTGGACATCTTGATTCCCCCCTCGCCACTTACGGCCAGATTAGTATAAGATGAATTAATATCAATTGACTCGATTCTACCAACCCCCCCGTCCCATGACATGATTTCCCGTTGTGTTTCGACATCCCAGATCTTTATCAGTTCATCAACGCTTCCGCTAATGATCCTTTCTCCCGAAGGACTGAATTGTATAGCTAAAACACCCGAACTATGACCCCGGAGGGTTACAATTTGCTTCGCAGATTCCATATCCCATAACTTGATCGTATGGTCATCACTGCCGCTTGCGAGGTACTTTCCATCCGGACTGAAATCAACTGTGCGAACCGGGCCGGTATGGCCATCTAATGTTTTGATTTCCTTCCCGGTTGCTAGCTCCCATATCTTCACTGTTGCATCGAAGCTACCACTGGCAAGGTAGTTTTCCCCGGGGTCGAGACTAAGCGTATATACAGCTCCTAAATGGCCTGTTTGGATGATAAGCTCAGGTGATTGAGCTTGGGAAGAAAAGACAATTCCCAGAAGTAGAAAGGCAAATAGGAAGAAGAGTTTGTTCATTCTTGAAAAAACGCGGGTAAAATTCGTCTAATAGTACTGGTTTAGGATAAATAATATAACGATTTGATAGCGATCAATCGTATGAATCTCATATTCCAAACAGATTGCCTTACCAAACCCTAAAATCAAATTCTAAATTCTCCTGCCTCATAGTAGGATTCTGTTTTCCATTCGTCAATTCTACAACACGAAGTGACACATATCTTGAAAGTTCATTGATGGTGATGCCATTTTCTCCGTCCATATCAGCTCGATTGTTTTCCAGCCCCTCAATAATAGCATAGGTAAACGCCCCGTTTTGCCATTTAGCACTTTCAATGGAGTACTCTCTTCCACTCGAGGAAGATATGACGGAGGCTCCCGAACCTCTTCTCAGATCGGCAAACAGTTCTTTCATTAGTTCGAAAGAGTTGGTTAATCCTCCACTTACCTTTGCCACCCCTTTTGTCTCGAATCCTTTGCTAACCACTTGTACATCCGGATTAAAATCTTCGGTAATAACAGTAGTCTCTGCTTTATCTACCTCACCTGAGTTACAAGCGTCAATTAACAATAGCTTTTTTCTCGCGTCAATTCCATCTAAAAGATTTTCAAGGTCAGCATAATTCAAACCACCTTTAGAAGGATCTCTGAAATCCACATCATGAGTAGCCAGATAATAGTCCATATTACTATCCAATAATCCGTGGCCGGAGAAGAAGATGATCACCTCATCATCAACATCCGATTGTTTCAATTTCTTTCCTACCTGCAAGATATTTTTAGCGGTGGCATCTTCATTTAAAAAAGCACTCACGTATACATTTTCATAAAGATCTCCTTCCAGGCTTTTAAATAGTGTGATCAGATCGGATGCATCTTTATCAGAATAAGTCAGGTTCATCGAGCTTTCCACATATTCCCTAACGCCAATGGCTACAAAATAAAGATCCGGTTTCTCGGTTGGGCCGGTATAGGTAATCTCGATACTTTCCCGTAATGACTCTGTACCCTTTTCATTCAAAACGGATACCTGTATCTTATTTCTCCCCTCAGACAATTTGATTGATATCTCATTGTTACTTTCGCTCAATTGCTTATCCTTTAACGAAATCCCTTTTATTCCAAAGACAGGGACGTCATTCACCCAAACGTTTATCCTGTCAAGCTTGTATTTTGCATCAAGTGAAGCAACTTTAAATTTTATGTTTCTTTTATTTGTTGATATTGGGATTTTGGAGATATTCAAAATTTCAATCTCGGGTAAATGGAATTCACTTCCTAAACTTTCAAGTGTGAATCCCATCTTAGAGAGTCTTTTGAAATAAGCTTTCGCATATGTTTCTCTTAACTCTTTTGAGGCATACCCCAATCTTTCAAGAACAATATCGGGCCTGTTATATCTCAGATCAAACTGCTCATAAGGATAGGCTTTATCTCCAATCCTAAAAGCCACTCCTTCCAGTCCTCGCTTAGTAGTTAAGTAATAATTGTCAGGGGTTGCTATCACAAAATCAGATTGATTCCAGGAAATGAAGGTAGCTATCTCTTTTCCTTCAATTACATTCCAGATAATAACCTTATTATCATCTCCTCCCGTAGCTAATAATCTTCCATCATAATTAAAGGTTACCGAATTAATTTTCCCGATATGGCCTTCCAAAGTAAATAGTCTGTCACCTGAAGCAACATCCCATAATATAAGTGACTTGCCTGCACTTGCGAGAATCTTACTGTCAGGACTGAATGCTAAAGCAAGCACATCCTCTTCAATATTTAAATTTCTAAGAAATTTTCCCGTATTAAAATCCCATATGAGAATATTATCGTCTGCTCCTGCAATGAAATTATTATCATGACTTATGGCTAAAATATCTGTATTGGTTTTAAAATCATAATCCCTTTTACCATACGGAGATTTAAAAACCCTTATTAACTCGCAGGTACTCAGATCATATAAATTAATAGCCGGAGTATCAACATTGGAAGCATGACCGGTTCCGCTCGCAAGATACTTCCCGTCATCTGTAAATACTTTAGGAAAACCACCTTGATCATGTCTTAAAGAGCATACCAGCTCTCTAGTACCGAGATCATACACAAGCATATCCTTATAATAATAGGTAGCTAATTTTTCAAAGTTATCCGAACAGATTGCATATTGGAACATATCATCTCTGGATTCATATTCAAGGTGATCCTTCACGCGTGTAAATTCCCCCGTCCTGACATCAATCCAGTGCGCTTGCATCCACTTACCCGACCGGACCATGTACCGGCTATCCGGACTAAAAAAAATATCTGTTGTTTTCTTTGTATAGCGATCAAATAGTTTGAGGTTTTTAACCGTAGACAGCGACAACATTTTAACGGGATCCGCTCCCCCAACGGCGAGGGCTTTACCATCATGGGTGAATTTTACACAGTTAACAGGAATATCAAATCCGGTAAAACTTCTTAGCTCCCGTCCCGTGGCAATGTCCCAGGTTTTGATGTTAAATCCGCCTGTTGAATTCTTACTGCCTGAAGAACTTACCAGTGTTCCATTAGATTGATCAAAGGCTATTGTTTCCACAAACGTATGATGTCCCTTTAAGATTCTGATAGTCTTACCTGTTTCCATATCAGCAAGTACGATTTCACTGCTGGCATCTGCTGCAATCATCTTACTATCAGAACTTATTGCAACGGAATTCAGTGGATAATGATGCATATCAGGACCGGTAATGGTGGATACCAATTCTCCACTCTTTAGATCCCACTTCTGGATGATCAATTTAAGGTCTCCAGATTTGCCAAATACGTTATACAAGTATTTACTTTCCGGATCAAAAATGATCGCATCGCTTACCGCATATTCAAGGTGTAAAGTATCGTATGGTTTTCTTTCGACGGTGTTCCATAAAGTGATCTCATTTCCTCTAACAGACCTGGTAAAAATGGCTAAAAGACTACCATCATGGTTGAATTCAATTATGTCGAGCATCACGTTATAGGTGACAGGTATGCCTTGAACAACCTTGCCAGTTTTCAGATCTCTTATGGCAATACCTCCTCCGACGTGTGACGCACCGGTTTCCTTCATACTGCCTTTTGTAGCAACCCATTTATCATCCTTGCTGATGGTCATCAGATGCTGGCCACGTTTCAAAGGCATCTCAAGGATCTTTTCCCAAGTACCCGTTCGCCAAACAATTACAGATTCGCCCAGGCTGACCAGCTTGGTGCCATTCTCAATGAACTGAATATCAGTTACAGCCTTTTTATGGCCATATATCGTTCGAATTTGTTTACCAGTTTTTGTATCCCACAAGATGATGGTATGATCCTCGGAAGCACTGGCAACTATCTCTCCATTAGGATGAAAAGCCATATTGGTAATCTTATTCTGATGCCCGATTTGAACAACCAGTTCAGGATTTTGCGCGTACGAGGAAAGAAAAGAAATGCAGAGTATAACAGTGGTGAGTAAGAACTTATTCAAAACGCTGCATTGAGTCTTTGAGATAAAGGTTTAAAAATGCTAATGAAATGAGATTAACCGCCTGTGCCTATTTGTCTGACACTGCTTATGTTAAACGACAGGCCGCCATAGAAACCATAATCATATAATTTCCTGGTCGGGACAGGTGCCAAAGCACTACTTAGTTTATCATTCACCTCGTAACCAAAACTAAGTCGATCAACCTGGCCGCCAAAAACGCCAAAGTTGAACAATACGCGCTGGCTCTTGCCAAACATGATCGTTGGACCAACTAAGAAGTGAAATGAACGTTCACCCGTTAATGGGAATCCAATTCCAAACGCACCGCCAATTGTCACTTCACGCGCAGTTTGCTTGTAGAAATGAATCATTGTTGCAACAACCGGAATAAAATTGTCACCCTGTGATTTTGTAATTACACTATCGATATTATAATACTCAGGCATACCTGCAAAGAAGCTGGAAAAATTAAATCCTACACTACTTGTAATTTTTAACCCGCCTGAAACCGGCACGGTGATGATTCTACTTTTCACCAGGTTATTGGTGTCTATTTTACCTTCTGCATCTTTTCCATAAACACGGAGATTAATCTTCATCAAATCTGCTTCGGCATTCGTCAGGTATTCGTATTTGAAGTCATTATTCTTGATCGATTCATACTCAAAATATACTTTCAGGGTTTTTTCTTTAATATCCTCATCGTCGTATTCTTCCATGAGATCGGCCAGCTCATCAAGACTCGATTGTATTGTTTTACTTCTATTCATTGCGACATTCATTACCAATGCAAATCCAAAGTCTCCATTGGACCCGGAGGCAATCAGGTCTTCAACTGATGAGTTGAGGTCCTTTGCCATGCTTTGATAAGCCAAGTTCATTCCCTGGAAATTATCGAAGGACTTTTTCAGTCCCCTGTGGATATCCTTTGAAAATCCGACAGCTGAAATCAAGGTTGGTTGTTCGTTAAAAAGTTCTTGAATATATTTCTCGGCTCCTGCATGAATCTGCTCACCGGTTAAGCGCGGATTGAATTTCAATTCTTGCAATCTTGCATACGTTAGTTCAACCCTCAATAGCGTGTTTGCTATGTCACCCACATTATTGCTTTCAACTACAATGGCTCTGTCAAGCTTGTCGATCTCACCTATGAGCGACCTCACTTGTCTCTCTTTAGCAGATATTTGATCAGTCTCCCTACCGGGAGGTGCAACGTAATAGCCCGTAGGCGATAAAGAGTTATCAAACATCATTTGCCCGGTGAGATTGCCCAACATGCTTGTCATGAAAGCAGAGGATGTGAGAAAATCATTCCCGGTACTGGATTCCGCAATAGGTTCTCCGTAATAATATGATTTGGTACGGATATCATAAATATAATTATTGAAGTTTTCGACCTCTACCTTGATTGGAAGATCCTTTCTAGCTTTCGGTTTACGCAGGATCCTTTCTTTACCATTCGGTCTTTGTAATATGTAAACGTTCTCTTCATTCACGTTATCATATCGAATGATCAAATTTTGTCCAATTCCTACATTGAACATTATGAACGTCGCCAAGAACGTCATGATCATCATTTTCGTCTTCATAATATATATTTTAATTTATTGTATGATTTTCTCAAATATCTATACGAAGATAGCATTAATAGAATTATTCACTTTTCTATCTTCTTCCAGTTCAATCGTTTGTAAAATTTCAGAGAGACCCAACCTAGTGTTAAAAGCACAAACAACGGCCAAATATTAGCTACAAAAACGATGAAATGCAGGAAAATTTCCCAGCCTGAATTAAGTGCATTTCCCAAGCGAGTGGCAAATTTACTTTTTGTAATCCCGGCGTATAGAACTTCCTCATAGATTTCTAATTTGATCGTGCTAAATGCGATACGATTATTCATGTATTTTAATCTTCCCTCTATGCGTTCAATCTCAGTCTGCACATTATTGATATGCCGTGTTACTTCAAGGATTTCTGCTATGGTATTGGCCTTTGTCAATATGTTTTGATAACGATTTTCCAAAAGTTTTTTAGATTTTAATCTGGCCTGCAAATCAATATATTCCTCAGTAACATCGGTTGCTTTGACTCGTTTAAAATCAACAAAGCTGGCTTGCTCCATGATATCCTCAACCAACCGGTCAAAATTCTCAAATTCAACCCTGATGGTGAGCGCATTATTAAATGTGCGTTCATTCTGTTGTTCATTCTCAGTGCTGATGTATGCATCATATTTGTGCAATATTAAATCGAGATCCGCTCTTCTCTCAGCATAATCGTCCACTCGAAAACGGATATCCGCATTTTTAATAATCTTGTCTGAAACCTTCACTACAGGTTTTTCAACGCTAGCACTCGCGTTATTTAATCCTGCAGCAGAAACTAATAATTGATCCGAACGTCCGCGTGCCGATGTGAGCATCCCGCCTGTTAAAAGACTCCGATCGTCCCAATAACCAATTTCTCCCGGTTCGTTTTCCGTAAAACTTAGCTTGGCTTGATCATTTAAGTTTGATTCCGATCCAAGATTAGATCCTGATTCGTCATCGCTGCATCCTGCAATCAGCAGAATAGCAATAACTAAAAAGAATAATTTTTTCATTGCTTCAATATTTAGGAGTGAATAAAAAATATTCAAACGAAACAATGGCATTAACTATTGGAGCAATTTAGGGGCAAAAAAGCAAGGGTTGAACATGTCCAACCCTTGCGCGCCAAAACCCATATGATCCTATTTCATTATTTGGTGATCGTGATCCGTTCGGCCTCGTTCCAACATTTATATTCGTTGGTATAATATAGATAAGCACAAGAGGCCGATGCTTCGTATTCTCCCGGGATCTCTGCCTTTAAATCAAAATTAATGCCACGTATTTCGTTTGGTTTCATTTCTCTGTAATAACAGACTATTTTGTTGCCGGAAATCTCATAAAAATCAATTACCCCTTTCTCCATCATCTCCTTTAACTGCCAGGGTTGAACGCTCAAACCTGCTGGTATGCCTATGATTGCCATGGTCATCGGTTGTCCCTCGTCTGTTAAATTTTTCAGTTCTACTGCAAGTCTGACCGTTTCTCCGACCTTGATTTTTTTCTCACTTATTTTGGTAGTAAGTCCGATCACGCAGTCTTTTGAACCCGCAGGTAATGTAGTATTCCAGTTTATTGAAACGGAATAGGGCAATGGATCTTCCACACCAACATATTTGATCTTTATCCTGTGTTTTCCAGAGGTGAGATACTCATCCAGACCTTCAAATATCAGAGCATCTTTCTCACCTGCCTCATACTCTATTGTCTCAACCAATTTACCATCCACATAAATTTCAATAGTACCATCTTCATCTGTCTGCTTTGCAAATCCTGTATAATCGGTAAGGGCTGATAATGCCATTATGGTTGATTGTGTAGAACCGAAACCTCCATGACCACTTCGTGTGGAGATCAGGTATTCGATTGCACGTTGCAATACCATTCCGTCGGGATGATCAGATTTCAGGATAGCCTTAATAGCTAAAGAAGTCGCTTCGATTTTGAGCGATATACCCGTTGATCTGGTAACTGAATGTATAGTTCCGTTCCAGCTACCGTCCTCTTCCTGAAGCTTTAAAAGGTCTCCTAATAGTTTATTAGCACGTCTCTTGTCTCCAAGATTATAAAGGGCAATAGTCGCTAAGGCAATTTGATAAGGGTCTTTATTTTTCTCAGCCCTTTCAAATACTCTGTTGACTTCCAAATCAACATTTTTATAGTCCGCTTCGGTTAACGCATAAACTATATAAGCATTGGTTATATCATCATCGGCTCTGCCGAAGGTATCTAATGCTCTGCTGTTCTTTTTAAAACCTCCTTTGCCGTCTCGACGCGCAAACAACCAGTCAGCGGTACGGTCGATCATCTTCTGATCTACACCATCATACACTTTCTTCATTTCATTGAACTGCAGTAAACCGTATGCACTCAACGCTTCATGACCCGGTGCGCCACCAAACCACTCGTAACCTTTTTCACTGGTTTCGAAGGTGATCAACTTATGGTAACCTTTATCCAGCAATGCCTTAGCTTTTTTAATTGCCTTATAGTCCGTACTTTCTGTTTCCTGCAAATATTGCAATACCAATACATTGGGAAAGCTACTGGTGGATGTCTGCTCAAAACAACCATATGGCTCGCGCAGTATGGATTCAATTCCTGATAATAAATCGGAAGTGATAGAAGGAAATGCGGTGAACTTTGCATCTAACGAACCATCTACCATGGCTCTTATATCAAACACATATTCCTTTTTCATTCGATCACCTGAAAATGACAATGACATAGGGAATCCTTTTGGTACGATCTTGACGTTCTGCACGAAGGCATCAGACAGCCCCAAGCTTTTAAAACTTGCAACAAATTCGCCTTCAGCTATTACGTATCCGACTTTATAACTGAAATAGACGGTTCTGGTGTCGTTCGCATCTACCGTAATACTTCCGGGGATCCTTGACACAGATTCGAAGCCATCAGGTGCCAGAACTGTGAGATCACCTGTTATCTTAACATCTGTATTGTTTTTCAATGTAAAAGGTACAATTGCGATATCTCCCATAACCACCTCAGCAGGAACTTTCATATACATGCTGAAAGGAAGTTGTGTATAGAATGTATATTCCACCCTTCCCACTGTTCCATCAATTCCGATACCTTCAACTGTAGCTTTAAAAGAGGAGATCATGTCTGAATTATAAAACTCAATAACCTTTTTTCCACGGCGATCTATCTCAATATTTCCTTCCCAGTAAATGGTGGACCTGAAATCATTTCTTATAGTTACTTCTTCTTCACCCTCATAATCGGGTGCCGCGAATTCCCTGGCTCTGTAATAGGTCACGACCTTTATTTCTTCCTCAACACCAATATCGTCCTTGGGCATATAAAAGAAACCGAAATCAGCCTCTTCCATGAATGCATCAACCTCTATTACCTGATCCATCGCGATCTCCTGAACCGGCTCAACAACGATATCGGCTATTATAAAAGCCAGTGGTTCAGCAGGTGGTGGTGGCGGAGCATCTTTGGCTTTAAATAAGAGTGGTTGAGGTTCGTTATCACCTCTTACATCTAATTGCTTATTTTTCTTTGCTAAGACCGGAGCTGGATTTCTACGGTTAAATTTTACACCGCCTTCTTGTGCCATTTGAAAATCCATGATCTCCGCTGCTTTCTCCATGTCAAACAAAAACGCACCCTTCTGATAAATCACATGATTCTGGTCAAACAAAGTGATCCTTAGGTTCTGACTGTATGCTGTTAAAGGAAGATTCTGGAGCGTATGATCTATTGCAGTTATCTCCAGATTTTTATGTTCACTTAAATCCAGTTGATTAAAAATAAACCAACCCTCATCATTGGTACTGGTTTGAATCTCCTTCCCTTTCACCTTAAGCAGTGCGTTTTGAATTGGTTCTCCCGAGCTATAATCGATCACATAACCAGCAATTATTGCTCGTTCACCTTGATGATCAACTAAGGGCAAGTCTTCTCTCAACACTTGTTTCCATGTAAATCTTCTCCAACCCGCCGTCATCAATAAATAATCGAGTGCTCGATCTGCCTTTGCTTTAGTTTTATCAAAGTAGAATTTTGGTTCTCTCACCTTAATGTTTAAGTCGGATTCCAACATCAGCGATGAAAGAATATTCGAGGATTTATCATCTGTGAATGTCAATAATTGATCATCCACAACGGCTAAGTTGATATTAGCCGGCATCGGCATACCCCGTTCATCGGTGACCATGATTGTCATCCTGACTTTTTCCCTTGGCAGGTATTTATCCTTATCTGTCTCAATTTCTATAGATAACTGGCGATCTTTATTCACAAAAACCATTCTCTCGGCTCGTTCAATTCCTTTACTGTCGAACAAGGTTATTTGAGCCACTCCCATTGGGAAATCGCGGGTATCAATTGATATATTATTGCTACCGACTTTAGCTTCAAATGCTTCGGCGAAATATACTTTTCCTCGCACTTGAGCTACCAGGTTCAACACTTCGTCCTCAGTGGATCTAACTTTCAGCTCTACTTCATGTTTATCGATATGATCTACATTTAATACATAACCACGAGGTAAAGCTTCAGGTACTTCAAATACTTGGTCAATACCAACAGGCTTGGTTATGTGAACAAAGTACCTATGCCCTCCTTTCGGTTTAATGCTAAATGCTCCCATTCCATGATGAAAGCTGGTAAACTCTGTGATTTGATTTCCTTCTTCATCCACAACTGTTCCCTCTACATCTGCGGGTTTTCCAAATTCATCCAATGCTTTATAGGCAACGATACTTTCTATTCCCTCTACCAGATCACCTCCTTCAGGAAATAATGTAAATTCGATTTCATTCAATAGTATAGGAATGGATCTCGATATTGATTCCGTTTTTCCTTCATATTCGATCAATATATTCAAGAGTCCATCATTTGTCTTCAGGTTTTTTGGAAGGTCAAATTGCACTAACATCATTCCGGCGTTTCCTGTCATGCCTTCTTCGGACATGATCTTTTTACCTTCGAGCATGACCACATATCGAAATGGATGATTAGACAATGGTTTATTTTCATTAGTATTAATTTCCATTCTGGCGATTACTTCATCGCCCGGTCCGAAAGATTCCCGTTCAAAATCTAATTCCATTTTTAAGGTAGGGAGGATTACAACCTGCACCTGCAACTCTTTTTCGAAGAAAGCGGGGGTGTCGTCGTTTTTCTGATAGTTGGTATACGCTCTCACTTTATATATCCCGCCGGGCGCATGAGGGCTTAATTTGAAATCACCATTTACGGCCCCGTAACTTGCTACTAATATGATCTCCTTTTCGATACTGCCTTTTGGATTGATTAGTTCAACATGAACAATATCACTTTCAAGAGAAGGTTTGAGGCTCAGACCATCGCGAATAAACGCAGTAAACCAAATATTATCACCTGGCTCATATAATGTCTTGTCAAATTGCAGATAGATTTTATCCTCAGGTTGGTTTTTATAATAACTCTCGACTTTGTCTTTTAAAAAACTTATGAATTCATTTTGTTTCAGTATCGGAGCGTAATTGGTAGCAGTAAATGCCCCAAATAACAGACCAAATAAAGCGACAATAGACAAAGTGACCAGTAATTTCTTAGCTAGTGGTTTCATAACAACGAGATTTAAGATTTGGGAATTAAAAAAGAGGTGATTCTGAGTAGAATTTGCATCAGATCGAAGTTGATAGGTATTAGATGCGACGAATATCAGGTTTCCATAAATCTTTGAAAGTATTTTAGCAATAACTACAGAATGGCGTACTATTTGGTGGTAGTCATTGTTTCTCACGATTGCGTATTTTTACTTATTCGTAACCTTCACAAATAATTTTAAATCTTTTATTAAATCGTTAGTCCAATGAAATTCGTAAAATTCAAACGTCTGGATATAAGATCAATGATGGTAGGCGCATTGTCAGTTGCTGTGGTCTTTTTATTAATGAGTCAAAAGGCCGATAAGGACTTGATCACATGTAGAGATCTTCAAATAGTAGATGCCTCCGGAACTATTATTGCCACGCTCGGCCAACACGGGGATGGCGGTGTTTTGAAAACCTTCAACACCGATGGATTAGAAACTGCTTTTTTTGGTACTACAAACGATGGTGATGGAAACATAGTGATATCCAATTCGGCAAGTGAGCAACGCATTATCCTCGGCACTGATGCCATGGGTTACGGTCAGTTAACCACCTATGGTGCCAACAATCACAGATTGGGATTTTTCGGTAACGGTTATCTATACACCTTTAATAGTAGTGGTAAAAGGACTGCATACCTGGGCTTAACAGGGGAGGTAGGTTCGGGTCAATTGATTATCTATGATGCGCTGGGTGGTCAAAACGTTGTACTTGGACATCAGGCCTTGGCGATATTCAATCTTGAAGGCAAGCAAACTGTAGCGCTGGGGTCCAATACAGAAACAGGAGGGGGACAATTACGGACCAGTAGCAAGGACGGTAGTATAACCGGTTCTTTTGAAGAAGGGACCTTGTCTACATTTAACAAGGACGGAAATAAGACTGTTAGTCTTGGAACCAAAATAACTACCGGGAATGGTCAAATTTGGACGTACAGAGCCGATGGTAAAAGAGCCAGTTACACAGGACGGGGATTCATGTACTTTTATAATAACTTGGAAAAAGAAACGGCATTTTTAGGTACGGCAGCCAATGAAACAGGCCGCATACAGCTCACAGCAAATGATGGAACCATAGTCTTTGAAAAATAAAACGCAAATGTATAAGCCATACTCATTTCTCTTAGTCATAGCGACATTTTTACTTTTACAAACTTGTGGTAATGGAGATCCGGCCGCAATAGCTGAATCCAGTGTTTCGGATGAACTGAATAGCTGGTTTGATGAAAAGTATGAACGCGATCTTATGGATTCGCCTGAGCGGTTAACAAGTCTTGGCAGGAAAGAAAGGTATAACGAGTTAAACGATATATCTGAATCGAGGCAATTAGAAAAACACGAGCAGCGAATAAGGGATCTTGAAGAACTTCGGGCGTTTGATACAACGCAGCTCGACAAACAGACAAAGCTTTCATGGCTCTTATATAAACACCAGCTTACAGAAAATATTGAAGGCGAGAAGTGGAGACATTATTCTTATCCGATCAATCAGATGTTTGGCTTTCATAGCGGATTCCCATCTTTTATGATCAATAAACATCTTGTAACAAACGAACAAGATGCCTTGGATTACCTCGATCGCTTAAGCAAATTTGAGATTAAATTGCGTCAAACGATTGAGAATTTAAGGATAAGGGCAGAGAAGGATATTATTATTCCTGATTTTGTCTTTGCCCATTTCTATAGCGATTGCAAAAATATCATAGGTGACAAAAATTCTCTGGCTGATAATATATTCATAAATGATCTGGAAGATAAACTTGATACAGTTTCTATCGCGCAAGAAACTAAGAACGAGATCATTGATCGGGCCAAATCGATTATCAAAGAATCAGTTATCCCGGCTTACGAAGAATTAGTGGAATACATACACGAGTTGGAAGAGTTCACTACTCATACGGCGGGCGTTTGGCGATTTAAAGATGGTGATGAGTTTTATCAGTACAGATTGAAGAGGATCACCACGACGGATATGACACCGGATGAAGTGTTTGATCTGGGAATTAGTGAAGTTGCACGTATTCAGGAAGAGATGAAAGTGATCATGAAGTTTGTAGATTTTGATGGTGATCTGCAAGCATTCTTTTCATTTATGAGAGAAGACGATCAATTTTACTTTCCTGAAACTGAGGCAGGTAAAGCGTCAATGTTAGAGGGCTATATGGCCATCTTGGATAAGATGGAAGCCGCATTGGACGAGTTTTTTATTACCAAACCGAAAGCCAGGATGATTGTAAAAGCTGTCGAGCCCTATCGAGAAAAATCGGCCGGCAAGGCATTTTATCAATCACCCGCAGAGGATGGTTCAAGACCCGGAATCTATTACGCCAATCTTTATAAACTGAAGGACATGCCAAAATATGAGATGGAGGCACTTTCATTTCATGAAGGTATACCGGGACACCATATGCAGAATTCCATTGCACGAGAGATTGAAGGGTTACCTGAATTTCGAAAATATTCACATTATACCGCGTATGGGGAAGGTTGGGGATTGTATTGCGAATATTTGGGCAAGGAAATGGGGTTTTACCAGGATCCCTATTCTGATTTCGGAAGGTTGGCAATGGAGATCTGGCGAGCATGCCGGCTGGTGGTAGATGCGGGTATGCATCACAAGAAATGGACTCGGGAGGATGCGATCAAATATCTGAAAGATAATACCCCTGCTTCTGAAAACCAGTGTGTTAAAGCGATTGAACGATATATTGTGATGCCGGGTCAAGCAACGGCCTACAAAATTGGGATGATCAGGATCTTAAAGATCCGAAGAGAGGCTGAAGAGAAACTTGGAGACAGATTCGATATCCGAGAGTTCCATGACGTTTTCTTATTGTCGGGCCCGGTACCACTCAGCGTTTTTGAAGAGCGGATCGATGAATGGGTTGCCGGGAAATTGGGGGAATCTTTGTAAACGAAAGTATTTTAGGAAATTGGGAGCACCGGACTGAAGTCCGGCACTAGTTGTTTATTGGGGAATGTCGGATGGGATTCCGCAATATCGGTTTAGTTGTTAGTCAAGTCGTATTAATCTTTCCGTTATCGTGAAATTTCCTCTTGTCAATCTAACTAACCCGGAGTACCAGGGAATACTTCCTCTGGTAAACTTCAAAGAACTCCATCCAGCTTCGGTCATTTGATTATGGAGAACCACAAGTGTCCTGCCGTCAAAACTCAATATTTCAATTTTGACTACTCCCCTTTGGTTATTGAAAAATCTGACAGTAAAATCAGCGCCCGAAGGATTAGGGTAGATCTGAAGGTCCAAATAATCCGGTGGTATAGATGGATCCTCAATTGAAAAATATCCATCCAACGGAAGTTTTAGTCTGGAGGGATAAAAATTATTCAGATAAACTATATTATTGGCCACATTGGGATTAATAAGGCTATCGCCGCTTCCCCCCGGATACATTTCTCCTCCCGTATTCATATTTCTGTTAAACCGGGGATAATTAGAACCGGTTATATCCAACCTAATACTATGACCTTGAACAAAGGTATGCGCAATATCCGGTAAGGTTAGATTGATTTCGTACACCACACCCGAATTCATGTGGGTGGTATCATTAACTGTATAACCAAGTCTGAATCGCATTCTAAAGATATCATCTGCCAAAAGCATGGATCTTCCATCGGGATAGACATCGGTCAATCTCACTGCAAAGTCGGTATCCAACATATCAGCGCCAACAAATAACTGGATTTCCGGTTTGCCTTTTAAAATAACATCCTGGTTTTGTATAGGCGTAGTGAAAATGAGGATATCATTTCTGCTTTCTACAGTATTAGATTGATCGTATGGCCCTTGATTTAACGCCTGATTTAATGTTGGTCCGCCATGAGTAGGAGACGGATTATTCGGATTATAGGTAAATGTAAGACTGTCAGTTCCATTTGTATGTGTTCCCGTATGCATAGAGCCATCTGAATGGAGATAGAAATTTTCCATATTCGTTCCGGCTGGTGGCCATGAAGGTGTATTGTCCCATTGATCCTCTCCCATTTGGAAATACTGGATAATGGGAGAACTGCCCCACCCGTTACTTTGACTTCGCAGCCAATAGTCAAAAAAGACCAAAGCAAGCGAATCGCTCCAACCGGCTGCGGCCGGATAATTGAGTTCACCCTGCACGGAACTTCCCACATAAGCCACACCAGTTCCTCCATGCACCCATGGCCCCATTAACAACCGATGATCATTCTTGGCAGGTGAATTGGTACGCAATTCTTCAAATAATTCCATCATAAGTTCCACATTATGATCATACCAACCGCCAATCATGAGATTGGGAACTTCAATATCCACCGGGTACATCGCTGCGGCTTCCGTAATCTGCCACAATAAGTTATAATGTGGATTTGCATAAAGAATACTTGAAAGTCCAAAACCCAGAGCATCCAATTGTTCAATATATGCCGTTCGGGCTGCGCCACCCGGGAAATATTCCAAATAATCAAACTGAGATCCGGCAACAAGTGGTACACAACATACCAGCGCCGGCGGCTTTTCCTTAGCTGTTTTATACTGTATCTTGCCTAGTGCAGAAGCTCCCCAAGTTCCTACTTTGCCATCAGACCAGCTTTGTAGGGCGATCCAATCGATTATATCAAAACCATCTTCTCCTCTCTGCGGACTAGCCACACATGCATTTATGGATCCGTAAAAACATCTCCAATCAATAATTACGTATGCGTATTTACTGGAATCCAGATCGAGACCAACCCCCAATGGCAAACCGAATCTATAGAGAAGTCTGTTATAAGGTGTTTGAATAAGAATCGTAGGCCATGTATTGACCGTATCGGGTAAATAAATATCCGCAGCGATCTTCTTTCCATCACGCATAAGTATGGAGTCGACGTTGGGGGATAGAACTTGTGTATATCCGGGTAATGTCAAGACCAAAAGTCCGATCAGTATTAAGCTAGTGACAGTTCTATTCATTTGACTGATCAACATTAAAATTTGCGTTTTTAACAATACTATTCAACTTTTATGAATTTGCCTGAGTACTGAATTCCGCTTTTTTCGTCCGTTAACTTGTAGAAATATATCCCAGGATACAAATCACTTATGTTTACTTCACCATCATCCGGCAGTTCGAGTTGTAAATTAATTAGAATACCCATGGCATTGAATATTTGCATTTTTCCTGAAATATTATGGTTAATATCCCTGTTAAAAAATATCAGGTTTTTGGCTGGGTTGGGATAAACTTTTACAGAATTAGTACCAAAAGTGCCTTCTTCGCGTGAGGTACTTAATGGTGTTCCCCAAACTTCATTTCCCTTCTTGTAATACAAGAATTTTTTCCAACAATCGAAGAAAGGAGAAATTTGATGGTAAAAAAAGTAACCACAACCTTCAATATAGGTTTCGGATCGTATCTCAAATAAGGGATAATAAGTCGTAATATTGTTGATTATTCGTCCATTATACCAATTCGAATCAGTATAGATCGTATCCATTGAATCGCGCACTAATGAATCAAGATCGACATAGAACAATGTATCATTATAGAGGTTAATTATCTTATTACCATTTGAAGCGTCTACTGTCCATGCCTTGACATCGAATTCATAAAATAATGTATCAAGATTGGTAGAATAATATTTGTTTGTCACTTTACTGATATACCACCATGGCATCAGATTTTGGGTACAATGTTCCCAATAATGAAACTCATCCCCAATATCATAATCGTATATCTGCCGATTGGTAGAAATATTCTGGGAGTAAACGTATTCCAAAGAAAACACGAAAAAGGACAGTAACAGAAACACAATCTTCATTTCAAGTAATTATCTCTTCAAAAATGGATGTTGGGTGTTGGATATTCTTCCCTATTTCTCTTCAAACATTTCTTTCATCGGCCCCAGATAATATTCAATCCATCCCTGCTTAATACTTTCGTATTCTTCATCAGGAATATCTTCATGTATTAGATCCAACGTCGTGCCTGATTGGCCGCCACGTAAGATAAATTCAACCTTGGAGGGTTTCTTCCAACTTCCGCTGTACCAGTCCTGCACCAGTTTCTCGTTGGCAATGACCTCTGTGTTTTTTCCATAGATATCGCCATTCCATAATTTCCAATTTGAGCCGTTATTTGCATCCATCTCTGCAGAAGCACCTGACCACTTCTCTATGAGCTCGGGGTTTGTTAGCGCATCAAACACCTCCTCAGGTGTTGCTTTCATTTCATATGTTTGTTTAACGGTTTTCATAATTTGATTTTAGAACTTAATATTAAGTTTAATAACGTATCTACATATTTGAAATTAACCTTTTTAAAAAGGAATTTCAAAATCAGTGATTCAAAATCTAAACCATTAATATTGCGTTACTATACTGCATCTAATAAAACATCTTTTGTTTAGAGTTAATTACGCAACGGTTCTACTCCTCTTCTTTTCTTTGATCTTGACAGCCGGATCGATCGAAGGAAAACCACCTAAATTAACGGAGGAAACACTTCAGCATCTGAAGTCATTTGCCAGGCTTTATGGCTATGTGCGTTATTTTCACCCGAGTGACGAAGCTGCCTCCAATGATTGGCCAAGTTTTGTACTTTATTCTATTATCGAAATTGAAAAAAGTCGGGATATTAAAAAGACCTTTGAAAATCTCTTCTATCCGATAGCTCCACTGGTTATGATCCATAAGACGGGTGAAGATGTATCGTATGATACGTCGCGCATGATTCCTGAAAATATTAGTGGCCTCAAAACTGCGGCATGGCAACATCTGGGAGTCAAGCTCAGTTTCAAATATTCTTATAAAAGTCTGCGCATCAACAGGGGTCAATTTATGGATAGCATGCTGTTTGAGCAATATCCGCAGGTTGGCGACTTAATCAGGAAACCAATAGGTTCCGGGTTGTCTTGTATTGTTCCCTTGGCAGTTCTTACCAGCAAGAGCTACACATATCCCAAGGCTGATCAACATGCTTATGATATAATGACCGAGAAAATGAACTACGAGATGATATTCGGTACGGCAAATAGCATACGAACTACACGTCTGGCTGCTGTGATCATTAGTTGGAATGTACTTCAGCATTTTTATCCTTACTTCGATGACATCGAGATTAAGATGGAATGGGATCTTGCATTATCGGAAGCTATGCATTCAGCTGCAACTGATAAAGCACCAAGCGAATTCAAGATGACCCTCGAAAAGATGATAGGTTATCTTCAGGACGGACACGGGACAGTTTATAAAGAAAAGATGATACCCTTTTATTATCCTCCGATTATGTGGGACTGGGTAGATAATAAATTAGTCATTACAGAAATACTTGATAATTCCACTTCTCTTGAACCAGGAGATCAAATCATCCGGATCAATGGGAAGAAGATCAAAAAACTGTATGAAAAAGAGCTTAGTCTAATATCCGGTTCTTCTCCACAAAGAGTCCAGCAGCGTTTCAATTATCGCATGTTGCGTGGAAAAAACGCTAGCGAGATCAAGCTCAGACATGGTACTCATATTCTCAACAGGAGGTCGGTCACGCTGAGCAGAACGATCCATCAAGCTGTTTATTCCGACAATAAACCGAAACATATAGAAATAGATGGGAATATCTTATATGTAAACATGATGAAAGCCTCGTACTACGATATCTATAAGCTATTACCACGGATGTCCGGTGCTAAAGCAGTTATTTTTGATCTGCGTGGCTATCCAAATAAGAATACATATGTATTGTGCCACCTTATAGAAGACACCGTTTACGGACCCCTGTTTTTAAGATCAAAAACAATCTACCCCGACCGCGAAAATATATTAGGTTATGATTCTACAGGAACTCAGGTGTATAAACCATTTAAACCTGAAATAAGAACGCAGATCATTTTTTTATCTGATGAAAACGCCATCAGTCAATCTGAAACAATCTTGAGTATTGTAAAACATTATAACATTGGGATCATTATAGGCGAGCCCACAGCAGGCACTAATGGTTTTATCAATGAGATCTTTTTACCGGGAGGTTACGTGGTACGCTTCACTGGCCTAAAAGCCGTATTTCAGGATGGATCACCGTTATTTGGAATAGGTGTTCAGCCAACAATCCAGGTGTCGCCTACTCTGAAAGGAATAAAATCAGGCCGCGATGAAATATTAGAAAGGGCTATCAAGGAGATTAAATAGTTAGTTATTAATGGATCTATTATTCAGGTACAACAAACTGATCATTTTCTTCTTCCTGATTGCTACGGGATTCAGCGTTTATTTTGCCAGCCATCTTAAATTTGAGCACCAACTGGAACGTTTCTTCCCAAGCCATGATGAAGACATTCATTTCCTTACAGAATTTAAAAATGAAGTGGAGGCTGATGATAACTTCCTCTTAATAGCCATTGAACATGAAAAAAGCGTTTTTAATAAAACTTTCCTTAAAAAGGTAGACTCTCTTACCGGTTATTGTAAGGACCTTCCTTACATAATTGAGGCATTCTCTATAACTAATCTTTATGATTTCATAAAGACACCTTTCGGATTCGTTCGAATACCCCTTATACATGTTGATGATGAAACTAAATATCACGATGATAGCATTAAGATTCTTAGGGATCCCAGGTGGACCGGACGCTTTATTTCCACAGATAGTAAGATCCTCATTATTGCCCTCAAAACCCAAGACTATTTTGTCCAGGATGAGGCTTGGGAACTGGACAGGGAGTTAAATGCAGTGCTTACGATCTTTCCTGAAGATGATACTCATATAGTAGGTAAAATCAATACACAAACCGTGTTCATAAGGATGATTGAAGACGAACTGAAAACACACGTAACACTTTCAATCGCGTTAGTCATCCTGATTTTGGCAATTGTTTTTCAGTCATGGCGAGGAGTTATCATACCGCTTATCTCGGTGATAGTTGGTATGGTTATTTTCTTTGGCATTCTTGGCGCTTTGAACCAGCCGCTAGACCTAATGAGCTCCTTATATCCCACATTAATGCTGATAGTGGGCATGTCGGATGTGATCCATATCATGATAAAATATATTGAAGAAAATGAAAGCGGAAAGACGAGGAAAGAGGCAATGCGCATTACTATTAGGGAGATTGGACTGGCAACCCTGTTTACCTCGCTAACTACAGCGATAGGATTTATGGCTCTGATCACTTCTGTTATCCATCCAATATGGCGATTCGGTTTAACAGCTGCCTTGGGAGTTATTGTCGCTTATGTTGTTGTGATCCTCTTTACCACCTCTTTACTTGTAAATTTTAATGCTAATCAGCTGAAATCCGCCAAACTAAAATTCGGATCATGGAACAGGATATTTGCTTATATAACCCGATCTACCAGATATTACCCGGGCAGAATCATGTTAATCTTTGCCTGCCTTTTCATTATTTGTTTATATGGCATTAGCACTGTTTCGACCAATACGTACCTTTTATCAGATATACCCAAAGACCATAAACTCCGTAAGGATTTTGTATTCGTCGATGAAAAATTATCAGGCGCGAGGCCATACGAAATGGCCATTTTAGCACAGGAGGAATATAGAATCAATGACCTTGAAGTATTGATCGAATCTGAAAAAGTTGAGATGTTTCTAAGTGACAGTATGGGTATTCATAATCTATTTTCTCCAACAACAATTTATAAGAGTATAAACAAAGCTTCAGAAGGAGGTGGCTGGAATAAATATGTATTGCCTTTATCGCAAACTACCCTGGATAGTTATGATCAATTTCTTAAAGAATCACCTCAGAGTGTATTAAAAACGGTGATGAACGAAGAGAAGACGATGGGTAGGATATCAGGACGTATGCAGGATCTGGGCTCAGATAAGGTTTCGGAAATCAACCGGAGAATTGATTATTGGATTCGTACAAATATTGATTCGACCATCGCTAAATTCAGAATCACAGGAACTGCTTTGGTTATTGACGCTAATCACAAATATGTCACGAGAGGATTGTTCAGCGGCCTGAGTTTAGCGTTTCTGATCATTGCAATTCTGATGGGTATAATATTCAAAAACTACAAGATGATCTTGATCTCATTGGTCCCAAATATTTTTCCTTTGCTGGTTTGTGGCACCATCATGGGGTTAGCTGGCATCGAGTTAAAAGCATCAACTGCAATAATATTTACAATCTCTTTTGGAATTGCAGTAGATGATACAATTCACTTTCTTTCCCGATTCCGATTGCTGCAATTAAAAGGTTTTAGTACGCATGAATCTGTCAGAATCACACTTGAAGAAACAGGGAAGGCCATTATCATCACAACTATTATCCTGAGCATCGGATTCTTGACTCTGCTATTTTCGGATTTCTATGGAACGTTTTACATTGGACTGCTAACAAGCGCCACGCTGCTGAGTGCTCTTTTTGCAGACCTCTTTCTCGCACCTGTATTGTTAATGTGGGTATTTAAGGAAAATGGTACTATGCCAATTGAAAACGACGTTAATTTGAAGGATCTGCCGGAGGAAGAGCATTAATTTTTGTCAATAAGAACCATGGAGTAGGCAGAGACACCTTCTTCCCTTCCGACAAAACCCAACCTCTCGGTAGTTGTGGCCTTGATGGAGATCAATTCTTCGCCAATACCCAGGCATTCTGACAGGATGGTTTTCATGCTAGGAATTTGAGGACTTAGCTTTGGGGTTTGAAGACAAACCGTGCTATCGATGTTGACGATGCGAAATGAATTATCATTTAGCTTGTGAACCACCTCTTTTAGAAGAATCTTGCTATCGATATCCTTGTATTTAGGATCCGTATCAGGGAAATGAGTACCTATATCACCCAGATTGGCAGCGCCGAGTAAGGCATCACAAATTGCATGGATTAAAACATCTGCATCAGAATGGCCTTTAGCACCCTTGCTGTGATCGAGTTTTACGCCTCCCAGATAGAAATCCACCCCATCCACCAATTCATGGACATCATATCCGAACCCAACACGTAAATTCATTATTCGCTTTAATTAAGGAGTAGTGGGGCTATCCTTTTCTTTATCAAAATTGAATAAGAGTGTAAAGCGAAGTGTATTATCAAGAGGATTTCGCTGAGAATTGGATGGAATGAGGTATGAAACATTCAATCCAAATACATTCAATTTCAATCCTAAACCCGCAGTTAGATATTTTCTATTCCCTTTTGTAGAATGCTCATTGAAGTAACCTGCTCTGATGGCAAATTGGTCAGAATACCAGTATTCCAGACCAAAAGAAAACATCAATTCTGCAATTTCTTCCGAAAAGCCGCCGGGTGCATCTCCAAAGGATCCAAACATTCCGCTGACAACACCTTTTTCTTTGAAATCCGGAATACCACCGCCATCAGCATCTAATGTATCGGGGGTAGGAACAAGTAATTTATTTATATCAAAAGCAAACGTAATATCATTATAATCATCCACTTCCATAGTAACCGCGGTTCCTATACCCAAATTGATAGGTATGAAATCCTTGTCGATCGACTCAGTATATGTGATCTTCGATCCAACATTTGAGATATTCGTTCCAAAAGCAAACTTACTTTTGTAATCAGAGATCTTAATATCCTTTTCATAATAGATCGAAATATCAGCCGCTGCAGCTTTACCCGGTTTGATGGTCGAACCGTTAATATTTTGTCCTGCTGCCAGGTTAGAATAGATAAATTTCAGTCCAATTCCGGCAGAAAAATAATCAGATAGTTTCCTTGCATAAGCTATCGAAGTAACAAACTCATGAGGATTAAAATCTCCTATCGAAACACCGGTGATATTGGTAAATGTGATACTTCCCAGGTCAAAATAGAGAAGCGAAACAGCTAAGGTCTGATTCTTGTCCAAATGCTTATAACCAGAAATATTAGCGAGGTAAATATCATTCACCAACTGTCTTAACCAAGGAGTATAAGAAGCAGTAAGTCCAACATTATTTTCTGCAAAACTAAGTTTAGCAGGATTCCAATAAATGGAATTGGCATCAGCGGAAGTAGCAATTCCCGCGTCTCCCATGGCACCGGCTCTTGCGTCAGCCGTGATTCTTAAGAAAGGTACGGCGGTACTGATTGTATTAATTTGGCCTGTTAACTGGCTTGTATTATTAATTTGTGCTTTCGCACCCGTTGTAACTAGCAATCCGGCCAACACTGCAACCAGACTAACCATCTTAAAATAATCCTTCATCATAATTTTGGCAAGCTATATAAGCAGATTCAGTACGCAAATATACGAAATTTAGTGATTTTAGTTGTAAATGTGCAACTCTGAGTTAAAATATTGATTCGTAACCTATTGATGCACTAAGGTTTATGAGCATGAAACTTAATTGGAAACGACAAAAAGCTCGATGTAGTATGGGGAAAAAGTGTGAGAGTGTAAGTGGGATTGAGTTTGAGTTTATAATTAAAATTTAGTTTTAAAACTTGCTGTAGGTCACCTGGGGTGAGTCCGGCGGTACGCGAGTTTCTAACCGGTAGAACCGCCCTCCTTGCTCTTATCAAAATTAAACAACAGGGTAAAGCGAAGTGTATTATCAAGTGGATTTCGTTGTGAATTAGAC
Source organism: Bacteroidota bacterium (assembly GCA_022573915.1). Taxonomy (GTDB): domain Bacteria; phylum Bacteroidota; class Bacteroidia; order Chitinophagales; family JACZTA01; genus JACZTA01. The sequence continues at coordinate 25,356 of JACZTA010000009.1, forward strand.
GGAATTAAATAAGAAACATTCAATCCAAACACATTCAATTTTAATCCTAAACCTGCAGTGATATATTTTCTATTCCCTTTTGTAGAATGCTCGTTGAAATAACCTGCGCGTATCGCAAATTGGTCAGAATACCAATATTCTACGCCAAACGAATACATCAGTTCGGCAATTTCTTCAGAAAAGCCCCCCGGTGCATCTGTGAATGATCCAAACATACCGCTTACAACACCTTTTTCTTTGAAATCCGGAATTCCATTTGCGTTAATATCCAAAGTATCAGGTGTTGGGACAAGTAGTTTGTTTATATCAAACGCAAATGTGATATCATTATAATCGTCAACTTCGATATCCAGTGCAGTCCCAATACCTAAATTGATCGGTATAAAGTCTTTGTCGATCGACTCCGTGTAAGTTATCTTGGATCCAACATTTGAGATATTGGTACCAAAAGCAAATTTGCTCTTAAAGTCCGAGATCTTAATATCCCTTTCATAATAGGCTGAAATATCCGCTGCTGCAGCTTTCCCGGCCTTGATGGTGGTTCCACCGACATTCTGCCCTGCTGCGAGATTAGAATAGATAAACTTCAATGCAATTCCTGTAGAAAAATAATCGGATAGTTTCCTGGCATAGGCAACTGTAGTAACAAATTCGTTAGGGCTGAAATCACCTATCGGCTCACCTGTGATATTCGTAAACGTGATGTTACCCAGATCAAAATATACAAGTGAAGCGGCTAAGGTCTGCTTATCATCTAACTGCTTATATCCTGAGATATTGGCCAGGTAAATATCATTTACCAGCTGTCTTAGCCAAGGAGTATAAGATGCTGTGAGCCCGACGGTATTTTCGGCAAAACTAAGTTTGGCTGGGTTCCAGTAAATAGAATTGGCATCTGCTGAAGTAGCAATCCCGGCATCTCCCATCGCAGCTGCTCTTGCATCAGATGTAATTCTCAAAAATGGCACTGCAGTGCTGATCGTATTGATTTGACCATTTAACTGGTCCGTGGTGATTTGTGCCAGTGCACCTGTTGTTATTAGCGATCCGGTCAACAGACCGATCATACTTATGATTATTTTTATCTTTTTTCTCATAGCTATTGTGAAACGAATAAATAGATGGCGTAGTATGAGTTTACCGGTTAAAGTTTCATTATTAATTTAACCCCATTCCTTCGTTGGCGCTGGTCTCCTGACCGGTGACATTAGAACGATAAACTCCATTTAATTGATCTTAATTGGTCCAAGAAAAAAAATTCTGCATTTGGTACTTTACCAGCTTGAGACCTAATTCTTGAACCAAGGGGGTTGGGATAGTGAGGGATCCATCTTGTTATTAAAACTATACAACAAACTAAAGCGAATCGTGTTATCAAGTGGATTTCGTTGTGAATTGGATGGAATCAAATAAGAAACATTCAATCCGAACACATTCAATTTCAATCCTAAACCAGCAGTTAAATATTTTCTATTCCCTTTTGTAGAATGCTCAGCAAAATAACCTGAGCGTAGCGCGAATCGATTACGATACCAATACTCTACTCCCATTGAAAACATCAGCTCGGCGAGTTCTTCAGAAAAGCCTCCGGGAGCATCTGAAAAAGACCCCAACATTCCACGGATCGCCGAAACGCCCTTGCCTACCATGCCTGTTGAGTCTTGTGACAGCACAAGTAATTTGTTTACATCGAGGGCAAATCTGAGGTCATGATTTTCGTTAAGTTCCATGCCTAGCGCTGTACCAATTCCTATATTAGTAGGTATGAAATCCTTATCCGCCGGCTCAGTATAAGTGATCTTCGATCCAACATTTGAAAGACTGATGCCATGAGAAATCTTGCTTCTATAGTTGAACACTATAATATTCTTTTCATAATAGATTGAGATATCTCCCGCCAGAGATTTACTGGGCTTAATGGTTGCACCAGTGATAGTTTGCCCTGCTGCAATATTGGAGTAAATATATTTCAGTCCGAGTCCGATAGAAAGATTATCGCAAAGTTTTCTAGCATACACAACAGAAGTTACATACTCATGAGCACGGAAAAAACCCTGTACCCCCGGATGTGGATTGAACAAAATGACTTTACCTAGATAAAAATATTTTATAGAAATACCCAAGGCTTGATTCTCATTCAACCGCTTATAACCTGAAATATTGGCAAGAAAGACGTTATCAACTAGTAGTCTCAACCATGGTGTATAGGAGGCAACTATTCCAAACTCATGTTCTGCAAAACTAAGTTTGGCAGGGTTCCAATAAATAGCATGAGCATCCGGTGAAGTGGCAATCCCGGCTTCTCCCATGGCAGCGGCTCTTGCATCTGTTGTTATTCTCAAAAAGGGAACGGCAGTGCTTAAGGTATTGATTTGGCCATTTAACTGGCTGATGTTGATTTGTGCTGTGGTGTCCGTACAAGATAACAACCCGGTTAAAACGGCGAAAAGTGCAAACTTGAAACGAACGGGCATGGGATGGTTTTGGTTTAATTGGTCCAAGAAAAAAATTTCTACAATCGGTACTTTACCAGCTTAAGACCTAATTCTTGAACCAGGGATATAAAACGGTTATAGGTGCAACGTAGTATATGGAAAAAGATGTAGGAGTGAAAGTGAGATTCCGTTTGGACTTAAAACTAAAATGTAAACCTTGTACCAAAGCTACTTCCTATTAAATAGTTAGATCGGGTGGAGAAAAGATATGAAAAGGAGGGCGAAGCAAATACTTCCACATAATCTGAAATACTATAATTTAAATATGCCCCAGCTGTAAATCCACAAGGCCCAATTATAGGAGTGTATTCAGCAACCCACTGCTCATTTTCTTTATTATGATAATAATAATCTAACTGATAGATCGTGATCTCCCGATAAAGATTAACAAATGGTTCAACACTAATATTACTTTTACTAAATGCATCGAATTTGTAACCCAGCGAAACGTTAATAAACTTATAATCCTCGGCGTCGGGGCAAGGGTAAATACCACACTGACGACTACCATGATATATACCCGTTACCTGAGAGTAGTTGGCCCCAACTATTAAAGATGATCTTTTACTTATGTCCATGCCAATATTAATACCAGACATGACTTGAAACCTCCTTTTATTAATGTCTGACACCGTATTCATGAGTCCCGATAAAATATAAGGCTCAATCGAATATCGATGCTTTCCTGTTTCACGGTTATTATCAGTTTGGCTAAAACCCTGGTAGGAGAAAAATATCAAACAAGTTAATAATACTGTCCTTAGATGCATTGGATCATACATTTACGTAGTTACTATTATCAACGCGATCAAGGTAGCTATGGTTCAGATAATTTGGAGTACCGGACTGGAGTCCGGCGTTAGCTGAAAACATACACTTGCTCATTTACCCTTGATCAATTTTCAAAAAAAATCTAACTTTAATTGTGGTGGGAGGATTGGCTCCCTTAATGGTATAAGAGAAAAGTTTGAACTAATTAAGAATCACCAACTTCTGCAATTCACTACCGGTGGTGCCATCGCTTGCTCGAACAAACGAATTGCAGCAGCGTATTCTTCCACTTCAAAACGCAGCTTGGCCAGATGTTCTAAAAACAGGCTGCAATTGGGTTCCAGCTCGATGGCTCGCTGGTAGGATTGCTCGGCTGCAGAGTGATCCTGACTCTCGTAAAAGGCAAACCCCAGGTTGAAATGAACGAGAGCGCATTCCGGATCAATCGAGAGCGCAATCTTATAATGAGAAAGCGCGCCCCGAATGTCTCCGGTATCAAATTGCTGTTTCCCTTTCTCCAGATGCTTTTTGACATCCTTGTGCACCATGAAGGTCACGGTATCCCGTTTGTTCTCTTCTCGG
>JACZTA010000184.1 GCA_022573915.1 Bacteroidota bacterium
CTCCAGGGACCGGTCTGTCGAACCGTCATCCACCATGACAACCTCGTAATCTTCATTCCATGACTCACTCGCGGAAGTGACTCGTTCATAAACATGATCGATGGTATCCTCGTCTTGAAATACAGGTATGATTATAGAGATCATTTTTTATCGAAGCTGCAAAGAGGATATAAAACTACAATTTCCCTTTAATAAATAGTCACCGTCTTAAAAATGCTGTTCCTGCCCGCAGGGAACCGGCCAGCTGTGATCCCGATTCTAAGGACATATTTTCCGGGATTCTCAGGTGTATTCACCATAACATTCATTTCAAGACTGTCAATTAATGGGGTACCGTTCAGCTCCGGATATATCCGGCCATATTCAACCCGCTTCTTATTTTTGAAGAAATGAAAGCTGAGGTAAGTTTTAATGTCGGGGTTCTCATTAAAATAAATCGGGTAAGAAAAATTATTGGATAAAGTAATGGGAATAGAGATCGTGGTATCAGCCGGCAACCGTAGCCTATTTTCCATCTCTATGTAAACACGGTTATATGATCTGAAATCGTCAACGATCCAGTAGTAAATTGTCTTATCGTGTACCGTTTGAAACGAATCGTAATTAGAGGATTTCCAATTGTGCATATACATGACGCGCTTGCCTTGAATCCCTTCTTCAAAATTCCAGATATCATATTGATTGCCAGGATACATGATGTTATTTAAACAATACGCCTGCTCTCCCGTGTAAAACCAATACTTGGATGCATCCTCGTAGGAGTTTCCGAATATTACAAACGCTCCATTAGCATGATCCTTGATATCCAGCGCCCAATCATCCCATTTATGGAATTGCGTCTTAAATTTTCTATTCTCAGGAAGGAAGTCATATGCAAGAAAGAACCGCAGGGTGAATATTAAGACTAAGCTGAGTGGTGTGAGATAGAATATCCATTTTCTGAAATTCATCCTCCGGGAAATAAATTTATGCGCCAGGATGATCATTGGAATAAAAGCGACGGCGGTCCAGTTCGCTTCAACGTGACCTTTAAGTGTTGACACTAAAAAGAAGGAGAAGATCCCGATGGTAACAAACTTCAACGCTCTTTCAAATTTATCCTCAGGTTTTTGAAAGAACGCGGCATATAACAGCAGAAACCCGATGACAGGACCGGTCAAAAGCAGCTGGCCACCGATGTAGTCGGCCGTCAGGAGTAAACTATATGCTTCACGTGAACGGTCTAGTAAATGGAACCTAATGGTGACAAAATCGTTCGCATATTGCCAGTAAAGATGTGGAATAAATAAAGCGGTCGAGAGCAGAGCCACGATCCAGAAAGATCTTTTTTTTAATAAAGCAAGATTTGACAGGAGCGTGAAAAAGATCAACAAAATCCCATGGTATTTTGAATAGAGCACAAAGACAATGGCTAGCGAGAGTAAGATCGTATTTCGGATTCCGTCAGATCGCAAATAATCCCGGTAGATGAACAGGAAAAGGGTTGAAAAAAATAATAACGGGATATCAGGTACCGCCATGAAATTACCTACATGAACCAAACTTATGGAGATGGCGATAGCAATAAAAAGAGCCAGGTCTTTTCCGGAGGTCATCTTCTCAACAAGAAAAAGAGTGGCCACGCTTAGGATCACCATCATCAACCTAACCCCAAGTTCATTTTGGAAAAAAAGGTATCCAATCTTGACCATGATCGCGATCATCGGCGGGTGATCGAAATAACCCCAGGCAAGAAATTTAGAATGCACCCACCAATAGGATTCATCATGAAACAGCTCGGTAAAATAACTTTGAAGCAAGCCGAGAACCAGCCAGATACCGAGAAAGATGTACTTGGCTCTGGAGGATTTGTTGATATTATCTGCTATTGACAAGGAGCGGCGTGAAGTGTTAAACAAAGATAGAAACCTTTACTACATAAAGAGATCCCCTAAATATTTGTAAATTTATTTCATGTGCGGTAGAAGCAGCATTACCAAGTCGCAAAAGGAGCTGGAGGAACGGTTCGGAGCTACTTTTTATTCTGATGAGATCCTCAAATATGATCCCAATTATAATGCCGCACCGTCACAAAATCTTCCGGTGATAACCAATGAAGATTCTGATCTGATCCAATTGTATCGATGGGGGCTTATACCATTTTGGAGCAAGGATAAGTCGATCAGCTATAAAATGATCAATGCAAGAGCCGAAACGCTTATGGAAAAACCTTCCTATAAAACACTCATCAAAAGGAAACGATGCCTGGTTTTGGCAGATGGTTTTTACGAGTGGATGAAAAAGGATGGTGGTAAAATACCGTATCGTGTCACCATGAAGGATGAAAATGCATTTGCATTTGCAGGGTTATGGGATGTATGGAACAAGGAAGAGACCATCTATTCATTTACCATTATCACGCTCAAACCAAACAAGATGATGGCGAATATCCACGACCGGATGCCTGCGATCTTACTGCCGGAGGAAGAGAAACTCTGGATCGATCCGGAGCTTAGCGGAGATGATGCGATGAAACTATTGAATCCTTATCCTGACGATGCCATGAAAGCCTACCCGGTTTCGAAGTTGGTTAATTCGCCGGGAAATAATGAGCCGGATATTCTCAAACCCGATCCTGATCCGGAATTGGTGAGTTTTGGGGTTTAATCTGAACTCACTGCCATCATACCCAGCTTTTAATCAATCAAATCATGATTGAAACCAACAAATCCTTGAAATCCATCCGTCAGCCCGAGTATTCCAAAAACTTCGTAAATTGAGGTAAATCTCGCTTTACCACTGCTTCAAGTTGACTAAAATGAAATTTTGCAAAACTTTAGTTTTTCTCATCCTAATCTTAGTATCGAATTTCGCAAAGGTATATGGCCAATCGTGGCTATGGGGTAAATCCGAAGGTGGTGCGAAAGGAGACTATGCAGCCTGGATCGCGACTGATTATAATGCCAACGTCGTGGTGTCGGGACACTTCATTAGCGATACACTTTTTCTAGCCAACGATACGCTGGTTAATTTAGGTCAGTGGGATCTCCTGTTAGTTAAATATGATACGGACGGAAATATATTATGGACAAAGACCGGCGGAGGTGGACAAAATGACGCTGGTACAGTGGTTGCAACCGACTCCTCAGGAAATATTTATTGGGGTTTGGGTACCACTAGTCCCTCCGCAACGCTCGATACGACCTCTATAAATGGCACTGCATCATATCTTGTAAAATTGGATCCAAATGGAAACATCATTTGGGTGAAGAAGAATCCTAAATTTATGGGTACAGATATGCATATTGATAAAAATTATAATCTCTACTTTGCCTCCCGTTTTAGTACTTCTTGGTTAATTCTGGGGACCGATACGCTATCGAATAATGGTATGAAGGACATGCTTATTACTAAATGTGATTCGAACGGAAATGTTATTTGGGTGCGAAATGCGGGTGGTGAAGGTTGGGATGACGCACGGGATATTACTACTGATCATGCCGGCAATGTTTATGTTATTGGGACTTACAAGGATTCTTCAATGAATTTTCTTCAAAATACATTGATCAACCAAGGAAAGAAAGATATCGTCATTCTAAAATATGATTCAAACGGCAATGAATTATGGTCAAGAAACTTTGGGGGAGCTGATGAGGATGAAGGATCATGCATCACAACTGATAATAATGGAAATGTTTACATAGTCGGGAGATCCAATAGTTCTAGCATTGTAATTGGCGCCAAGACATTCGTAGGTAATGGGGATTATGATATTATTGTAGTCAGTCTGGATTCCACAGGCACTATTTTATGGTCAAATAGATTTGGCAATTGGGAGAATCAGTCAGGCGCTACTATTTTAACCGATAATACCGGTGGTGTTTTTGTGTGTGGATTATTTTACGGAGACAGCATTAATTTCGATACTATTACGATTTACAACCAGGCATATATAAATAATGATAATAGTGCATTTGTAGTCAAATTCGATGTAAATGGAAACGCAAAGTCAGCTGCTACAATTACAAGCCAGCATAATACCTTCGGATATAGGTTCGAGATTGATAAATTCGGGAACATTTACGTGGTTGGTCTCGTAAAAAGTGATACGACATATGTGGGAAATGATACACTTATTGTTGATGGTAATTATAATGTGCTTGTAGCAAAACTAGATCCTGCTTATACAGCAGTAATCAACCAATCTAATATTAGCTGCAAGGGCAATTGCGATGGAAAGATAACTGCTACGATTTTAGGAGGAACCACCCCATATTCCTATTTGTGGTCTACAGGTGATACAACTGCCCTTATTGATTCATTATGTGCGGGAACTTATAAACTTACTTACGTAGATTCAAATGGAAAAACTTCTGCTGTATTTGTGGAGATTACGCAACCGGATTTACTTTCCATAGGATTTAATACTATACAACCTTCTTGTTTTGGTGACTGCGATGCACAGGTAATAGCAACTGTAAATGGTGGAATGCAACCTTATACTTATAATTGGATAGGTGCGCCAATTGGCAATCTTCCGATTGCAGATAGCTTGTGTGATGGAACATATACTTTGGAAGTGACGGACACATTCGGGTGCTTTATAGATTCACCATTTACCATTGTTGAACCTTCGGTACTATCATCAACAATATTAGCTATTGATGTTTCTTGTTTTGGAGATTGTGATGGATCTGCCACCATAATCGTAAGCGGAGGGGTTTCGCCTTATTCTTACTCATGGGATGACACATTGCTCCAACAAAATGCAACTGCTACACAACTTTGTACGGGTAAATTTCATGTTATTGTTAGTGATTCAAACAATTGTCTTTTAGATGATTCCGTTAACGTCTCTGAGCCACCGCAACTAAGCGCGACCATTACCTCTACCAAAGCAAGTGTAGGTAAGAACAATGGTACGGCCACTGTTTCAGTTACTGGTGGCATATCAGGTTATACATATGTTTGGAATTCAATCCCGCCTCAATTTACTGATACAGCGACAAATCTGGGCAAAGGGACCTACACCGTAATTTACACTGATTCTACCGGTTGTCAGGATAGCATAAGCGTAACTGTTACTGAAACGGTTTCAATCGACGAATATGAAATTGCCGGGTACTTAAAGTTCTATCCCAATCCCACTTCTGGTTCCTTGACCATTTCTTTTGAAAAAGCAAACTCGAGGCTAACAAATATCATGGTGGTTGATCTATCAGGAAAAGTAATGCTGGAAGATGAGACGTCAATATTTGCTAGTGGCAACGTCGAAATAGATTTATCTAGATTCCCACCTGGCAATTATTTAGTGAAGGTGAAGATAGATGATGCAATAATCTCCAAACTGATTACAGTACAATAGTCCGCATGTTGTTAGGGCAGTTCACACGATAACGGCAGATCCTTCGCTCCGCTCAGGATGACCTTAATGGGGATTCTTCATCACGCCAATCCTTTCTAATCAAGAGAATCATGGTTCAGACAACGTGTGGATACATCTACTCATTTACCCTTGCCACCTTCTAAAAAAGCAACTAATTTTTCAGGGTGGAGGGTGGGTAGTGTCCTTATGGTATAACAACATTTAACAGAGTCCTCTTTCTGCGCAATCCCTTAATCAGTGTAATCAACGGTCCAGACAATTTAATCCCGATACCTCGGATCCCGCACCAACGGCAACCTCACCATCTTGCTTACCTCCAAACTTGGAAAACCGAAGTCTTCAGTTATCAAGCCTTCGAGCAAGTACATGCCCTTACCCTTGAATGGATACTCCTTTAGTTGGCGGGGAAAATGAATGCAATCGAAGAACTCGCCTTTGCTGTCGAGAAAAGTGGTGAAGTTCATCAAGTCCTTTCGCACCGTGGTGACATATTTTATTGTTACCAGATTGCCGACCATCTTCACGCGCTTGCCAATACTATCTACCATGTCATCCGACTGAACGTTGCCGCGGAAATTGGTCTTCAGCAAATCATGCGCTTGCATAGAGACAGGGAATCCCAATAGCTCGATCTCATCATACACATCTTCGTACTTAAAACTTCGTAGCCTGGGAGACTCAAATACAGCGCGAGATTCTTCAAACAACAGCCTCCTGCCCAGAAGTTTCTCAGTGACACCAAGTAAAACGTGTGCGTCCAACATCAACTCCTTCTTATGCTTGCCTGTGAACCGGAATGCATCAGCGCGTATTAACAACAATAATTGGTTGATTCCCGCCGGCACCCGCTTGACGAAATCCTGCAACGACCGGTACTTTCCATCCATCTCCCTGGCAGCAACAATTAACTTGCTCACTCGCGAATCGAGATTCAATAGATGAACAAACCCGAGGTAGATGTCCTTTTTCTCGAGCATGGTGAGATGCTCACTCTTGTTTACATCCGGCATTTGAATCTTACCTCCGCATTTTGCGGCTTCATGGATGTAAACCCAGGTATCGTAGAAACCTCCGAAGTTATTAATGACCGACACCATAAATTCCAGCGGATAATGAGCTTTCAGATACAAGCTCTGAAAACTCTCGACACCGTAACTGGCGCTATGCGCTTTGGAAAAACTATACCCGGAGAAACTGGCGATCTGCCTCCATACCTCATTGGTTAGCTCATCAGCATAACCGAGCGCCTTGCAGTTGTCGAAGTACATTGCCGCCACCCGCTGCAACTCTTTCTTCGATCGGCTCTTGCCCGATAACGACCTCCGCAATACATCTGCGTCGGCCGGCTCCAGTCCTGCAAAATAATGGCAGATCTTGATCATGTCCTCCTGGTAGACCATCACTCCAAACGTGTCCTCAAGTTGTTCTTTCATGATCGGATGCAGGTACTCCAACGGTTCTGCACTATTGTACCGCTCAATATACTTATGCATCATTCCACTCTTGGCGACGCCCGGCCTTATGATGGAAGATGCGGCGACAAGATCCAGGTAAGTATTGCAATCGAGCTTTTTCAAAAGCCCACGCATCGCAGGACTCTCCACGTAAAAGCAACCCAACGTCTTGCCACTGTTTAGTTGTTGTTGAACCTTCGGGTCATTCTTGTATCGGTCAACATCGTGAATGTCCAAGTCGACGCCATGGTTGTCGAGGATCATTTTGGCAGCATCATTGATGTGGCCGATACCGCGTTGGCTCAGAATATCGAGTTTGGCAAACCCTAATTCCTGGGCCGTGAACATATCAATCTGAGTTGTAGGAAAGCCTTTCGGAGGCATATCCATGGCGGTATAGGTAGTGAGCGGTTTTTCTGAGATCAGCACCCCGCCTGCATGAATCGACCGCATGTTGGGGAAGTTGGCCAGCTGCTTGCCGTAATAAAAGATATTCTTAGCTATGGGGTCATGAGCGAACTCACCATTCGGGTTTTCAATCAGGTCATCGATGATACGTTTTGGGAGGCCATATACTTTACCCAATTCCCGCACAATCGACTTGCCCTTGAAGGTGACAATCGTTCCCAATAGTGCTGTATGCTCTCGCCCAAAACGGTTGAAGATGTACCTTAATATGTCATCGCGATCCTTCCATGAAAAATCAATATCGAAATCCGGAGGGCTCGTTCTTTTAGGATTGATAAATCGTTCAAAATACAAGCCTAGTTCGATAGGGCAGACATCCGTTATCCGCAGGCAGTATGCCACGATGCTGTTGGCACCGGAGCCTCTTCCAACATGATAATAACCTTTGTTGATTCCATAATTGACAATATTCCAAGTGGTTAGAAAGTAGCAGCAGTAGCCCAACCGATTAATGATCTCTAACTCATGAGCTACTCTTGCGTGGGCTTCCTTGTTGTTTTTGCCATACCTGTATTCAAGTCCTTCCAATGCCAACTTCTCCAGAAGCATTATGTCATCTCCTGCTGATCCGGTGTAGTTTTTCTTATTCTTGTTTGAGTTATCGTCAAAGTTGATGGTGCAGTCTGCCATCAGTTTCATGGTTGTTTTGATGATACCGGGGAAGCGCTCATAGTATTTTAATAGCTGACCCAATCCCAAGATATGGTCCTGCGCGACCGGG
>JACZTA010000185.1 GCA_022573915.1 Bacteroidota bacterium
CGTTCCCACCTCCTGCATCGTCTGGAAGCGTTCCATAGTTTCGCAGAACCGCGTAGGGAATCTGCTCTTCGTTCAATGAGTTGAATATATGTGATATCAATGTCCCAAAGGCGGAACAAGACTCCTTAACCATTCATCAACGCCTCCCTAACGGACATGACAACGGAGGAAGCGCGGAAGTCTTGCGTCTGGTTCCTTTGCCATATGCGATGTCTTTCTTTCTGAATCAATTTCGCCAAGTTCTGATTTTTAAGCTGACTCTTCCAACTCGCAAGATCATCAACAAGAATAACCTTCTTAAAGGGGATATCTTGGTTTTGGATCTGATCGCATATAATAACTGGGAGCGTCCAATCTATTTTGCTGTATCAATAAGTCCAAGTAGTTATCTCGGCTTGCAAAGGTATTTTCAATTGGAAGGATTTACCTATAGACTTGTTCCAGTCAATACAAAGAAGCAGGGACAATTTTTTGGAAGGGTTAATACGGATTTAATGTATACCAATATGATGACCAAGTTTCGCTGGGGAGGAATGGATAAATATACCTTGCACCTGGACGAAAATGCCATGCGAATGTCGATGAATTTAAGGATCCAGTTCACACGGCTTGCAGAAGCATTGGCAGTGGAAGGCAAGAATGATTCGGCCCTGGCGGTAATCGATAAATGCGTGGAGGTAATGCCTCATGAAAATGTTCCTTATGATTTCTTGATGTATCAAATGGCGGACCTGTACACTCAACTTGGAGAATTTGAAAAAGCCACACCAATCATGGATAAGCTGATTGAAGTGAATAAGGGAAATGTTCGCTATTATTTGAATCTCGATAAATTCAGGCTTAAAGCCTTCGAGCAGGATTATCAGCAGTCTCAGGCGATACTGTTACAAATAAGTGAAACCTATTATAGAAATGATAGAACTGCTGAAGCCCATGAAGTGATGGCGTTTCTTGCAGGGTTACTTGATGACGATCTTGCCAAATTCTATCAACCGGAAGAAGATATCCTTTCGAATCGTGACAAACTCTTACAAACTACTATGGAGTGGTTAAGCCATCTTCACCGTATAACAAGCACTTATAATGATAGCGTGCTTGCCGATTCAATACGTGAGATAATAACAATCGCGAACCAGAACTTAATAGAAGCCCCCACGCTGGAATAAGATTCTGCTCAATATGATGCGTTGTTATTTCCTTTTAGGTTCGGCTTTATAATGTCAACAAATGCTGATCAAAGGAAATTTTCCGGTAATTGTATTATTAGCATCGTTACTTGGTTTTACTTGCCAGCCAGGCCTTCGAATATTTGATGGCTCCGCCGGTCAGCAAGATGTTTCCTCTAACCAATATAATATTGAGTGGAAGATCTATCATACAGGCAAGGACAGTTCTACCTGCATCTTAAAGGTCCCATATATAAAGCCATACTTCAAAGGCGAAGAAAGCGCTGGATCGGCCAACCTAATGATTAGTTTTAAAGTGAATAGCTCAGAAAAGGAAAGCGATTTGAAAAAGAGAGATACCTTAAGTCTTTCTGCCTGGTTTGCTGATAATATGGAAGGTGTAATATATTATTGGTTTAATTTCTCTCGTCCATCCAAGCAAGCTTCCATTCTCGACTTGAATATTCTGGGTGACAGCGCGGTAATTATTGAGACGTTGAAAATAGGTATAAACAGCTTTGAGCAGTTTACCGATCAGAACTTTGTTATCATCCCTGAATCAAATGTGCCTCCGGTAATGGATCAATATGTAACTGCTAATACACGTATTGCCCTGATCTATAATGGTGAAGTACGCTCATTTTATATAAAAGTGGTTTTAGGAGGTTTTGAGCCGGTTCCACCACCTCATATTTTTTATGACCGGGATCAATATATCTGGGATCATGATACGAATTTTGTTAGTTCAATTAAGGATTTTATAAAAATTGAAAGCGATGGATTTTATCAATTTAGGTTAGACTCTAATTCGACCAATTCATACTATGTAGTTGGGTTGGAAGAAGATTATCCCAGGATAACTCAACCACGCAACAGGATCAGGACATTGATTTATCTTATGACAACCAAGGAATATGGAAGAGTGGTAAATGACCAAAACCATGAGGAGAGATTTAATGAGTTTTGGTTTAACATCGGAGGAAGTCAGGAAAGAGCGGCCGTCTTATCTGGTCATTATCTTGATAGGATTGAAAATGCCAATCGCATGTATACGACTATTATGGAAGGCTGGAAAACAGATCGGGGAATGATATATATTATCTTTGGAAACCCGGACGTCATAGAAACGCCGGGGCAGAAACTTGTTTGGTTGTATAACAACATGGAAGGTAATCCGGTCAGATTTGTTTTTAAAAAACCAAAGAAACCGATTCACAGAAGTGAATATTACCTGGTTCGTCAAGAGACTTACCGTGAGCCATGGTTTGAAGCGGTCAATAACTGGCGGCTTGGACGGGTAACCAATTTGAATAAATAATATGGTCAAGATCACATGAGAGAAAAAGGTAATAAGTTACTCCTGTATGGAATACATTCGATCCTGGAGGCATTGGACGCCGGCAAGGATTTTGAGAAAATATTTATTCAAAATCATTTTGAGAATGAGGGAAAGAATGCCTTGATTAACCAGTTAAAGGAGTTGAACATCCCATATCAATATGTGCCAAGGGCAAAGTTCAATAGGATAATGCCGAATAATTCGCAAGGCATTGCCGGCTATATTTCTCCAATTACTTATGTGGATTCTGAGAATTTTTTAATTGGATTATTCGAGCAAGGGAAGGTTCCACTCTTAATGATCCTTGATGGTATTACAGATGTTCGAAACCTGGGAGCGATAGCCCGCTCAGCCGAAGTTCATGGGGTACATGCATTGATTCTTTCCACAAAAAATACAGCGCAGGTAAGCGGCGATGCCGTAAAAACATCCGCGGGGGCATTGAATAAATTAATGGTAGCAAGAAATGGAAATCTTCCCGAATACGTCAAGTTTTTGCAAGCCAGTGGAGTACGGGTGATTGCTTTACCGGAAAGATCCAGTAAACCGATCTATGAATTAGACCTTACTATACCGGTAGCAATATTGATGGGCTCTGAAGAAAAAGGCATTTCTCCCGACTTGTTGAAGATCGTAGATGAACTTTCTAAAATACCAATGAAAGGGGAAATTGGATCTTTGAATGTCTCGGTCGCAGCCGGTACAATACTGTATGAGGTGAACCGACAAAGAGAACTGAATGTTACATAGGCAATAAGCTATTCCACGCTCTCCAGGAGTTTCAATTTTGTTTTATCAAGCATGTCACTAACCATGGATTCCAGATCAAATTGTTGTTCCCACTTCCAATCTTCTCTTGCATATTTATCATCGATAGTCTGAGGCCAGGTGTCTGCCAGCTTTTGTCTGAAATCAGGTGCGTATTCGATTGTAAACCCAGGGATATGATTCTTGATCAGAGCGGCTAATTGATTCGGGGAGAAGCTGAAAGCATTAAAATTATAACTACTTCTGATCTGTAAATCCTTTTCATCAGCCTCCATCAAATCAAGTGTACCGTTGATGGCATCCGGCATATACATCATAGGAAGTACCGTATCACTGTTTAAAAAACATGTATACGACCCTTCCCGGATAGCGGCAGCGAATATTTCTACGGCATAATCGGTTGTGCCGCCACCTGCTTTAGTCTTATAGCTGATCAGACCGGGATAACGAACACTTCTGATATCCAGGTCATATTTATCATGATAATATTCTACCCAACGTTCACCTGCCAGCTTACTGATACCGTAAACGGTGGTAGGTTCTGTTATTGCAAACTGTTCTGTGTCGTTTCTAGGGGTGGTCGGACCAAAAACTGCAATCGAACTCGGCCAAAATAGTTTCTGTACATCGCCATTTTTAACTATTTCAAGAATATTTAAAAGTCCATTCATGTTCACGTTCCAGGCAAGTTGTGGCTTCTGCTCGCCAACGGCAGACAGTATGGCTGCCAAATGATATATCTGATTTATTCCGTATTTCTCATTTATCGCCAGGATTTGATCTGGCTTCAAAACATCCAACTGTTCGAATGATCCGTTTTCATTGTAATCATCAGGCGGTGCTCGTAAGTCCGAAGCGATCACCTGTTCAGTACCAAACCTGTTTCTCAACTCTGTTACCAACTCAGATCCTATCTGGCCTAAGGCACCTGTTACTAATATCTTTGGGGTATCTGACATCATTTTAGGTTCAAATCAAATTTAAGCAATATTTACTAATACATAATTTTTTACGAACAAATGAATGTAATATTTCAAATAAATAACGTTTTTTAAATTTTTAACTTAAAGTTATATTTGCTTCGAACTATGAACTTCATTTCACATTATTTCATTGCCAAGAACTATTTTGGAAACGAGCAGGGTGAAAGTATGGATTATACCGTGCTGGGATCTGTATTACCTGATTTGACAGGTATATTTGGGAGAGTGGCGAGGGAGAGGTATGCCGAAAAGCTGGAAAAGAAACGATTAGAACGATTTGATCCTACAGTGGCGATTAAGGATCAACGAATTGTAAGGTATGAGAGGGATAATCCCGGGTATCATATAACGAATGGTATTATTAACCACCTAAAGGTGGATACAGTATTTCACAATTCTGATTTCTTTACAGAACAACGCGAATTCATTAAATCTGAGTTAGAGAATCTAAATCTCGTGAAGGGTCCTCGTTATCTACATTTTGTGACCCATATCGTGCTTGAATTGATGCTTGATAGGCTATTAATTAAGGAAAATGACGGTATTTGTGATGAATTTTACACCCATTTACAGAAAATCGAAAAAGAAGCGCTTATTTTGTATCTAAATGAACACGATTACGTACAAGTAGATAATGAATTTTTTGATTTCTTTCAGCGTTTCGTCTCAAGTAGATATTTACATACATATACACACAATGAACACTTTATATTTGCGTTAAACAGAATAATTAGGTTACCGGGATTATCCGGATTTGAGGATTCGGATAATAATAATTTATCAATGGCAATTACGAAAATTGAACTCGGTATTTCTTCACACTACAAAACGATATTTGATGAAATCAATTCCAAATTGGATGAAAATTTATTGCGCAATAACACTTCTGGTAGTTCTCTGCGTCTCATCGCCTAGTACCGCTCAAACCAGAAAGTATAGTAACGCCTTTCTTGACATAGGTGTCGGAGCCCGGTCACTTGGCATGGCAGGTGCACAAGTAGCTTCGGTTAGTGATGTGTCGGCCGGATTTTGGAACCCGGCAGGTTTAGCTTCCTTACCGGTTGATCTTCAACTGGATCTGATGCACTCCGAATATTTCGCCGGTATAGCCAATTTTGATTATGGCTCCATTGCTAAACCTTTAGCCGATCCAAAAAGATATGTTGGGTTCACGATTATAAGATTAGGCATTGATGATATCCCAAATACATTGAACCTGATCGCACCAGATGGAAGCGTCATCTATGATAATATAACCTCCTTCTCGTTTGCCTCCTATGCATTTCTGGCAAGTTATGCACAGCAGCTTAAAGTGGAAGGATTGAGGGTTGGGGGGAACTTTAAAGTGGTGCATCATAACGTAGGTACGTTTGCCAGTTCCTGGGGATTTGGAATGGATGCCGGGATGCAATATGATTACAAAGACTGGAAATTCGGTTTGCTGGTCAAGGATATCACGTCTACTTTTAATGCCTGGTCTTTTAGTTTTACGGATGATGAAAAAGCTGTTTTAGCTGCTACCGGAAATACTATCCCTGAGAGCTCGCTTGAAATCACTTTACCTAAGATCATCCTTGGAGGTGCATATTACAAGCAATTTATGGAAGAGAAAATAAGCTTACTTGCGGAATTGGACATAGATATCACCACCGACGGTAAGAGAAATGTGCTGATTAGTGCTAACCCGTTAAGCTTTGATCCACACCTTGGTTTTGAGGTTGGATATGTGAATACAATTTTTATCAGAGGAGGTGTTGGAAATATTCAAAGAGCTACCAATGATGAGGAAGTGGTAGAGGATATTACGACCTTCCAACCGAATATCGGATTGGGGCTGAAAATACGAAACCTTAGAATTGATTATGCCTTGACAGATGTTGGAAATCAGTCTGAGGCATTCTATTCCCATGTTTTTTCACTTATGGTGGATATTAATAAAGATAATTAGTTTAGAATAACCATTCTCATATGAAAAAGATTATAATTTTTATACTAAATTTTGGAATTGCCGGCTTTGCATTCGGGCAATACGATTATGGCAATCAGTGGATCGATTATACCAAATCCGGTAAGTATTTTAAGTTTCGTGTGATCAACGAATCCATGTATAAGATCACCTATGATGTGCTTGATAGCATAGTTTCATCAGCGGGTGAATCAATGGCTAATATACCCGGCAAGAAATTCAACTTATATCATGCTGGCAAACAGGTACCACTGTACGTGGGAGACAATAATGGAGTAAATCCAAATATATTAAGCAGTACAGATTTTATCGAGTTCTATGCAAAAATGAATGATGGTGTATTTGATTCCAACCTTTACAAACAAGCTAGCTGGCAAAATCATCACTACACAAGCATGTATAACGATACTGCTTCTTATTACCTCACCTGGAATGTGGATACCCCTGTCAGGATAGGTTACACGGTAAATAATATCAATCCTCCGCTACCTCCGCTGGAAATAAACCATATGGATCACGTTCTAAAAGTTGACAAATACAATCTTAACTATGTCAGATGGGGTTATAATAATGGGAAGCCTGCCTATTGGTCGGTTAGTATTCCGAATTTCCTTCCCGAATTTGAAGAAGGTGAAGGTCGCGTCGGTTCCAATATACCGACTCTCTTAAATAAGAATTATGTCGATTATCCTAATCTGTTTACAACCAATGTAGATACCGCGGGTACGGTTGGCCAGTTTACGATCAAGGTAGTAGGGAAATCGAAAACGGGAGCGAATCCCGATCATTTCATGAAGGTTTTCATAAATAATGTACAGATAGTCGATACTACTTTTGATGCGTATAATGTTTTTGAGTTTACTGTTAATTATGATCCAAAGATCTTACAGTTTAACAACAAGGTTCGGGTAGAAGCGTCCAACACGGGTTTTGCAAATACTATAGCCGTTTCCTATTTTGAAATGAAATATCCGCGGCCTTATAATTTCTTCAACTACTCTAAATACAGTTTCGCCGTTACAGGCACTACCAGTGAGAGGTATCTGGAAGTGGATAACTTCAATGCTCGGTTTACCATTCCTGTACTTTTTGATATTACCAATAGTTTGAGAATTCAGGGTATTTGGAATGCTTCAAAATCGGTTTGGCAATTCGTATTACCGGTTACCGGACAAGTGACTTCTGAAAGGAAATTGTTCTTAACCAGTCAGCATTCCATAGATATGATTGAGCTTAAGACAAAAGATTTTGAGCGAAAGTTTTTCATTGATTATACAAAGCTTGCTAACCAAGGAAACTTTATCATTATATCGCATCCGAGTTTGCTGGATTCATCCTCCGGGACGAATTGGGTGGGCGCCTATAAGCAGCTCAAAAGCGATTATGGTGATACAGTCGTGGTTGTGATGATTGATGAATTGTACGATCAATTCTCGTATGGGATCGACAAGCATCCATTAGCGGTCAGAAATTTTATAAACTATGCCTACGATAATTGGACTATTAGACCTGATAACCTTTTTATTATAGGTTTTGGTTTGAGTAACGGCGAATTTTACGACTACACCTACGGACCTGATTATGAGATGACATTGATCCCAACGTTTGGGACACCGCCTTCTGATAATCTGCTTGTAGTGCGAGACAATTTTACCTACACTCCGCTCTTGGGTGTTGGCAGACTTGCTGCCAGAACACCGGATGAAGTGCGAATATATTATGAAAAGGCAAGGGATTATCTGTTAG
>JACZTA010000186.1 GCA_022573915.1 Bacteroidota bacterium
AATTACTGATTCCCAAGCAACGAAAGCCGGTTCAACACCACATTCACATCAAACCAAACCGAGTATTCTTCAGGATCTTAGAGGTTGGAAGTTTGTTGAGATAGCCATATTAGCTAAAAGTTAACTGCTTTCATTTTTTTAAAAATGCTTGCTCCAAGCCTTCGATTTTGAACTTAATTTAGTAAAAATTGCAAAAATGTCATCGCGATGACATTTTGGAAGAATGCGATGGTTTTGAGTTTAGCTCTCTGCGTTAGCAGGGAGAATTAGATATTAAAATGAGGTGGCTTTAGCTACCAAAGATTGATTTTAAGCGAGGGCTAAAGCCCTGATTTATTTTCGATTGATCTCCGCGCTAAAGCGCGGAGTTAAACCCCACAACTTCGTAGTCCCCTGACTACGAAATTGAAATTGGCTGTTCCTTCACTGATTCCCAAGCAACGAAAGCCGGTTCAATATCACATTCACATCAAACCAAACCGAGTAGTCCTTTGCGTATAATAGGTTGAGGCGGGAGATGGTCGCATTGTTCGTGGTTCTGTTTTTCATCTTATCCATGGGGGAGAGTACGCCCGGTTTTACAAAGGGTAGTTCTATATTCTGATTATTGACGTCTTCTGTTATTGGCGCATAGCCAACCCATGTTTTGTTGCCAAACAGAACGTTGAATATATTTCGTACGAGTCCGATCTTATTTTTTGCAACGATCAACCAAACAGGTAAGGTCAGCAAGAGCAGCATACTACCCATCAAATCGAGCATTCGTTTGTTGCGCCTTGCCGGTGCCATGGAGATGGCCATGTTTATATCAATGGCATAAAGGTCGCCTGAGGTATTGGCGGAATTACTTCCTATCATGCTCAGACTTTCCCCCGGGATTATCTTATAATCAACCTCCGTACCTATGGCTGACATCGCGCTGATGATCTCTTGCGTTCCGGTGTCCTTTCCACAAAAAATGATCTCTTTCACTCCATAGGTATCGGTGATATCCTGCAATTGGTCAATAGTGCCTAAAATATTATTACTCGAAGGAACTTCGTTTTCTGTTGTAACCTGTCCGATAAAATTGATATCTACCTGCGTTTGATTCAATAAGTTAAGCACCCTGTTAGACTCTTCTTCCTTTCCAACAATAACAATTCTCTTGTTTCTTCCCGAGTCCATTCGGAAGTTTCCGTATCGCAAGAAATGTCCGATCAGTCGCAGAAGTGGAATGACAATGACGGCTAAGGCAGTTCCCAACAGGATCAATCCCCTGGAAAATCTCCAATTCTCATTTAATAGTCCGTAAGCGGCAAGGATCAGGACGGTACCCACCACTATCCCCAGAATTATTTTTGAAAGTTTAACAGGTTTGTCATAGCCTCCGCTAAAAAATATAGTGCCCAACCAAACGATGATGCACGTTGGCACCCCGATCATCATAAACTCCGGAGGATATTCCAGATTTTCGTTCACCTTCACTGTATCCTCCCATAAGCCTTTCAACACATACATACCTGCAAATAGGATCCCGAAATCCAGCGCAGGAACAAATATGACCTTCATGAATCTGCTGCCAAGCGCTACCACAGCTCGCAGGTAAACAGCCAGATTTATCAGTATGGAGAACAGCCATGCCTGTTGTTGAGAGAAGTGTTTTTTTGCGAAGATGATCATCGCCTTGTAGAACATCATCACATAATTCAAGCTGCCTTTTTTTGTGCTCTCTCCTTTATAGTGGATGATCTTTGTTTCGGGGAAGTAGTAGTTTTTATACCCTGCGTCAATTATTCTTTTGGAAAGATCGATGTCCTCGCCGTACATGAAGTAATCCTCATCCAACAAACCGATCTTGTCGAGCACCTCTTTTCGGATCAGCATGAAGGCTCCTGATAGCACTTCAACCTCATTCACCTCATTCTCATCCAGGTAGCCAAGATGGTATTTACCGAAAGTTTTTGAGTGAGGAAAAATCTTAGAGAATCCGAACACCTTGTAAAATGCTACCGATGGATAAGGAATGGATCTTTTGGATTCCCTTAGAAAAATCCCCTTGCCGTCTATCATCTTCACGCCCAACGCTCCCGCCTCAGGGTGTGTATTCATGAATTCTAATACTTTTGTGAAAGTGTCTTCCTGCACATTGGTATCCGGATTGAGCAATAATACATATTTGCCTTTGGCTAGTTTCAGCGCCTGGTTGTTAGCTTTCGCAAAACCTTTGTTCTCTTGATTTTCCAACAGGGTGATCTCAGGGAATTTATCCTTGATCATTTCGACTGATTTATCTTTGGAATCATTGTCTACCACAAAGATCTCCACCGGAATATCGGTGATCGCTTTTCGCACCGATAATAATGTCTGCTCCAGAAAATATTTCACATTGTAATTCACGATCACAATGGACAGAATAGGGGATTCAACTGGAGGGGTATTCATTATTTTGAGATCATAGTCCGCCCAGCGGCGGAATCAACTGAATTGTTCAATTCTCTTTCTTAACAAAATAATTATCGAATGGTAACCTGTTGACGATGGATCTGGCAAGTGTCAGCTCATCTGCATATTGTAACTCCGACCCAAACGATATGCCACGTGCAACGGTCGTGATCTTAATATCAAATTCCTTTAGTTGCTTGGAGATATAAAACACCGTGGTATCGCCTTCAATAGTTGGACTAAGAGCCATGATGATTTCCTTGATATCGCCTGTGCTGGCACGCTTGATCAATTGTGTAATCGAAAGATCCCCCGGCCCGATGCCATCGATGGGAGAAATAATTCCACCTAACACGTGATATAAACCATTATATTGATTCACATTTTCCAGGGTGATGATGTCTTTAAAATCTTCTACAACACAAAGGGTTGAATTATCCCTCCGGTTATCTGAACAGATTGAGCACACCGGTTGATCAGAGACATTATTACATTCCGTACAGAAATTTATCTCCGACCGCATTTTTTTGATGGTGTCACCAAAATCGTCCGAGGTCTTGATATCCTGTTTCAAGAGGTATAATACCAGCCGTAGTGCTGTACGCTTGCCTATCCCCGGCAATTGCGCAAAAGCGTTAACAGCATCTTCTATAAGTTTAGAGGAGAAATTCATGACTCAAAGTTAAGATGTTATTGAGGTATTAGCAATTCTAATTTGAATGATGAATGTGAGGTAAAACGATGATATGGTTAAAATATTTTGACTGAAGAGCACAATTAACTTTATTTGTTGCTGAATGCTGTCCTCCACGTATATCATCAGTTTTGTAATCGGTTATTTTTGCCTGCTTTTTGCGATTTCGTGGTTTACAGGACGAAAATCAGATAACAGCTCCTTTTTTCTTGCTAATCGCAATGCACCCTGGTTCGTGGTCGCGTACGGGATGATCGGTGCTTCACTGTCAGGTGTCACTTTTATATCCGTGCCGGGATGGGTGGAAACGAGCCAGTTTTCCTACATGCAAATGGTTATCGGTTATATGCTGGGATACCTGGTTATTGCTACGGTATTAATGCCGCTTTACTACAGGCTCAAACTGACCACAATCTATTCGTACCTGGGTACCCGGTTTGGTGCAGCATCCCATAAGACGGGGGCGTTTTACTTTCTTCTTTCACGTGTTATTGGCGCTTCTTTCAGACTTTACTTAGTAGCTATGGTACTGCAAGCATTTGTTTTTGATGCCTGGAATGTACCTTTTTGGGCTACCGTGATCGTGACCATCGGATTGATCTGGGTCTATACTTTCAGGGGTGGTATGCGAACGATCATTTGGACGGATATGCTTCAAACTACTTTCATGTTGCTGGCAGTCGTTTTATCGATTGGGTTTATTGCGGCAGATATGAATCTTGGCCTAAACGGATTGGTGACATCGGTAAGCGAGAGTAATTTCTCCAAGATGTTCTTCTTTGATGATTTTAATGATAAGAAATTCTTTTTCAAGCAGGTGTTTAGCGGCGCTTTTATTGCGCTGGCCATGACCGGCCTGGATCAGGACATGATGCAAAAGAATCTGAGTTGCAGAAATCTGAAGGATGCGCAAAAGAATATGTTCTGGTTTAGTTTCATCCTCATCCTGGTGAATCTTTTATTTCTTTCACTCGGTGCCCTTCTTTATTTATATGCAGAAAGCCATACCATTACCATTCCCGGAAAAACCGATCAACTTTTTCCACTACTCGCATTAAAACATTTCAGTCCGATCGCCGGGGCAATTTTTATTTTAGGACTGATTGCAGCAGCATATTCCAGCGCTGATTCTGCATTGACAGCTCTAACAACCTCATACTTCGTTGATATCAGGAAGAAGGATGAGGAAGGAGAAAGATCTGTATGGGTGAGATACAGGGTGCATTTCGTGTTCTCGCTCATCCTATTGGTATTTGTAATATTCTTTCAGCAGCTAAATAACGACGCAATTATTGACAAGCTATTCAAGATCGCCCAATACACGTACGGGCCCTTATTAGGTCTGTTCTTTTTCGGATTGTTTACTAAAAGAAAGATAAAGGATGGTATGGTACCATTGATTTGCATTGCCGCCCCTGTCATCACTTATTTGATCGACAAAAACGCTGAATATTTGTTTGGAGATTATCAGATAGCGTATGAATTATTAGCAGTCAACGGGGCGCTTACATTTCTTGGTTTGTGGCTGATTTCGTCGAAAAATAATTAGAATATTGTTTACATTTGTGGACAGTTGGTTTTTACCGACTCACGTAAAATATTTCTGAAAATGGCAAAAATTTTGGTAGTTGATGATGAGGCCGCAATCCGCCGGGCGATGCGTGAAAATCTGGAGTATGAAGGATACGAAGTCGAGGAAGCCGGCGATGGTAAAGCGGCCATCAAATTATTGTCAGAGGGTGATTACGACTGTGTTCTTTGTGATATCAAGATGCCAAAAATGGATGGCATGGAGGTATTGGAAAAGGCAAGTGAATTAATTCCTGACACGCCCTTCATAATGATTACAGGTCATGGAACAGAAGACGCTGCCTTTGAAGCTGCTAAAAAAGGAGCATTTGATTTCATCACCAAGCCCCCGGACCTTAACCGTCTACTGATCACCATCAGAAATGCACTCGACAAAACAAAGCTTATCACCGAAACCAAGGTTCTGAAAAGAAAGGTGGGTAAGACACGAGAGATGATTGGTGAGTCACCGGCAATATCCAAGATAAAAGACACGATCGAACGGGTTTCGGCAACCGAAGCCCGGGTGCTCATCACGGGCGATAATGGAACAGGAAAAGAGCTGGTTGCCAGGTGGATACATGAAAAAAGCAATAGAGCTGATCAACCATTAGTGGAAGTAAATTGTGCAGCCATTCCGACCGAGTTGATCGAAAGTGAGCTGTTTGGACATGAAAAAGGCGCTTTCACTTCTGCAATTCGTCAGCGGATTGGAAAGTTTGAACAAGCTCATAACGGTACTTTATTTTTGGATGAAATAGGGGATATGAGCTTATCTGCGCAAGCAAAAGTGTTAAGAGCGCTGCAAGAGAACAAGATATCGAGAGTTGGAAGCGATACGGAGCTCACCGTAGATGTTAGGGTGATCGCGGCAACAAACAAAGATCTTAACAAGGAGATTGAAAATGGAAATTTCAGACTCGACCTTTATCACCGTTTGAGTGTGATCCTGATTCATGTCCCGTCACTTAATGAACGCAGAGAAGACATCGCATTGCTGGCCGAACGGTTTTTACATGAATATTGTGAGGATAATGGAATACCTAACAAGAGTTTCAATGCCAAGGCGTTGCAAGAGCTTAAAACCATCAACTGGACGGGCAACATACGTGAGTTGCATAATATTGTAGAACGACTCGCGATATTGGGCGGCGACAAGATCACCGACGGAGACGTAGTAACCTATGCTGCAACAAATCAGTTAAAGGGCGGTAATGTGCTGGAGAATTTAGAGAGCCTTTTCGATTCTTGTGAAAAGTTTTAGGACTTCAAGGAACAGGCTGAGAAAATGTTCATTGAACATAAGTTGAAAAAGAATAATTGGAACGTTTCAAAAACTGCTTTTGAATTGAATATTCAGCGCAGCCATCTTTACAATAAGATTGAGAAATACAGTCTGGCAAGAAACTAGTTGTTGTCCGGTTTCTTTAAGATAAACGTAACACCGAGTAAAAACTCAGTACCGCTATAATCTAATTTTGATTTAAATTCTATCAGTTCTTCCACGAGATTCGAGCCTTCAACTCCTCCTATATACGTACCTGTCAGAGTCATATTATTTCCACCACTATAGAGATTTACCCCCATCGTAATACCTAATCTTTTGACGAGTAAATAATAAGTTAAAGTTCCGCCATAGACATATCCGCCACCAATTTGGTTGCCTATTGCTTCGATATCTGATGTTAAAGCATCCCAATTTTTATATTCAGCCAGGGCGCGATCAAAATTTCCTGTGAGGAGCCCCGGATTGATGTTATAATAAGCAAAGCCGCCTGCCGAAAGTTTAAGTTCATATTTTCTAACTCGAAGTCTTAACTGTGGAGCGAGCGTTACTGCAAATGAATTAAACGGACCAATAACAGCAACAGACGAACTTAGATTAATATCTTGAATGTCTTTGAGACTCATTCCACCTATACTGTAAAGAGAAATTGAAGACTTGACACCCAGGTATTTGCCCAGACTCACGACACTGATATCATTAAGAGACACGGGCATTACAGGAGCAGAAAATGAGCCGTTTTTAGGAAAAAAATAGGAGAATGCTATTCCAACTCCTTGCGAGCTTACAGGTAAGGATGTAAGTACAAGTAACACCGTGGTAATCAGAGTGCCGGTAGTAATCCGTTTCCATGTTTTCATAGGATCGAATTATTTTATTTGACAAAGCCCCTAATGATCATCTTGAATAGATACCATTGATCTTCCCTTTTGATCATTTCTAATGTAGCGTATCGTTTTTTCCCCGTGCCTCCCAATATGACATGTATTCGGGCAGTTTTTCCTCTGTATTCGGCAGGGGATTCCGGGTTCACGTATGACTGGCCAAATTCATCTCCAAAACCCTGTATCATTCTCGGGTCATCCTTGTCCGCCAACTCACAAATTGCTTTTGTATTGTAGTCATTTTCACCCAGTGGGTCACATAGATTTCTAAGGATGGATAACTGACCAGTGCGGGCAGCTTCAAAAAATGATTCTACCACTTCCATTGCGCCTGAGTAGAAGCCGCTTGAAGATTTACCCTTACACCCATAAATTACAACTGACACAACAAATAAGAATATCATCTGTTTCATAATCTTGGTTTTATAACTGTTTTTAACAAGAAATTATTTTCAAATTTAGGCAAATATTCAAAATACTGGTACATCTATGAACATTTATAAATTGATCTATCCGGAAAGAATAGAATCTTATTCAGTTAGCATGCCATCTTAAAGTGTTTGGATGAAAGGTTTTCCAGGAGAACCAGTATTCCTGGTGAGCGAGGATAGTCCGTAGTTGTTGATCTTGCAGCTCACCGGATATACATCTACCACTCATATTCCATTCTGAACCTGTACTCATATCGTATAGTTTATAATTGGTCGTATCCAGCCTGAAGCTAAGATTATTATGACCCACCCGTGCATTCCACACATGATATGAAAAAGTATCTTCTTCCAGTACAATTACGATTTTGGTATTTTCGAAAGTATCATTGATCACGAGCTGATGTATTAAGTCTGCCCAATCATATGCTTTTGCCTTGTCCCCAATTTTAATACCGATAACCCAGCTTTTTCTTTCAAAAGTAGGCGTAACACCTGCGCTATCATCCT
>JACZTA010000187.1 GCA_022573915.1 Bacteroidota bacterium
AGTAATAGAAGTCGCTCGATCAGTTTGCCCACCCCCCATGGATTTGGCCCATTCAAGTTTGGCAGATTGAGCATGAATTGCCGTTGAGAATAATCCTATTAACAGTCCTAAGTAGATTTTTTTCATTCTAACTCTTTCACAAGTTTGTATTGTTGTCTTCCACCAGCCGAGCTTATCTCAACGAAGTAAATGCCTGCCGGTTCATTTAATTCAAATTGGTGTATTGAATTGTTGATGCGTTCTTCATGATAAACCAATTGACCGCTCACATTCAATACTTTTATTGATACGTCTTGCAAATTACCTAAATCAATATTTACCAACCCCTGGGTTGGGTTAGGGTAGAGAAAAACATTATCAGCCAACGTATTTTCCTCTATACCTACTATTAACTCGCTTAACTTTAGGATAAAAACATCCCACACGCCATTTGAAATTAAGTCGAAACTCGAAGCACCTGAATCAAAATCGGCGGTGTCCCGAAAAGTTCCGGTTATGTACACGATGTCGCCGGTATCGGTAGCGATCGAATAACCACGATCATCAGATGTTCCTCCCATAGATTTAGCCCAGATAAAATTTCCATTGGAATCTAATTTTTGGACAAAAACGTCTAGGAGACCGCTTGATGACAAATTGAAGACGGTGGCACTTGGATCAAAATCTACCGTGCTTTGATACCATCCTGTTATTAATACATTACCCGAGTCATCGGTAATTATGGACCGGCCTTCTTCCGCTGCTGTTCCCCCCATCGACTTGGCCCAGATAAAATCTCCGGCCGTATCTAACTTTACGATAAAAATATCACTAGCACCGTTTGGAATTAAGTCGAAGGTGGCTGCACCCGGATCAAAATCTGCTTTAGCCAGAAAACGTCCGGTCGCGTATACATCTCCCGAGGCACTGGTAGTGATGGACAAACCAACCTCAGATGATGTTCCGCCCATTGATTTGGCCCAGACAAAATTTCCACCGGCATCTAACTTTTGAATAAAAACATCTACAAGGCCATTTGTAGTCAAATTAAATGTCGTGCCACTCGGATCAAAATCTACAGTCAGCCAATAATATCCGGTTATCAGCACGTTGTCAAGGGCATCGGCAGTGATGTCATAGCCTACCTCACCCAATGTTCCGCCCACGGATTTGGCCCAAATAAAATTCCCGGTACCATCCAGCTTCTGGATAAAAATATCGTAATCGCCATTGGAAGTCAAATTAATAGTCGCCGCACCCGGATCAAAATCTGCCGTGTCCTCATAATGCCCCGTTATATAAACATTGCTTGAGGCATCCGTGGTGATGGATAAACTAACATCAGCTAAGATTCCACCTATCGATTTCGCCCAAATAAAATTTCCACTAGCATCCAGCTTTAGTATGAAAATATCCTGATTGCCATTCGAAGTCAAATAGAAGATCGATGCACCAGGATCAAAATCCGCAGTATCCTGAAAATATCCGGTTATTAGCACATTTCCGGAGATATCGGTAGTGATCGAAAAACCTTGATCGTTTGATCCACCGCCTATGGATTTAGCCCAAATAAAATTTCCAGCGGCATCTAACTTTTGGATAAAAATATCCATCCCGCCATTTGAACTCAAATTGAAGATCGTTGTATCCGGATCAAAATCTACCGTGTCACGATAACCTCCAGTGACATACACATTTCCTGAGGCATCGGTAGTGATAGCCCAACCCCAATCCTGTGATGTTCCCCCCGAGGATCTGGCCCAATTTAGATGGACATCTTGTGCATGAACTGCCGTTGAGAACAAACTTATTAAAAGCCCTAAGTAGATTTTTTTCATAGTTATTCTTTCACCAATTTATATCGTCGCTTTTCGCCTGCTGAGCTCACTTCGATAAAGTAAACTCCAGGTGCTTCTTTAAATTCAAATTGGTGGGTTGAAGCGCTGATGTTTTCTTTTTGATAAACTAATTGACCGGTCATATTTATAATTTTTACGGAGACGTCCAGTAAGGCACCCAGATCAAGCGTTACAAGTCCTGAGTTGGGATTGGGGTAGATCGAAACATCAATGCTAGGTGCAGTTTCGACATTAACAACTGTTGAGGTGTCCAGTTTAAGGATAAAAACATCCATGCTACCATTAGAAGTCATATTAAAGGTTGACGCTCCCGGATCAAAATCTATCGTTCCTTGATATTGTCCGGTAACTAATACATTTCCTGAGGCATCGCTGGTGATGGATTCGCCGGTATCATAGCTTGTTCCACCTATTGATGTAGCCCAAATAAAATTGCCGGTAGCATCTAACTTTTGAATATAAACATCCCAGTTGCCATTAGATGTCAAATTAAAGGTCGCCGCACCGGGATCAAAATCTACCGTGCCCTGAAAATATCCTGTAGTTAACACATTACCCAAGAAATCGGTAGCGATAGATTCACCATTATCGTCTACGGTTCCGCCCATGGATTTGGCCCACATAAAATTTCCACCGCTGTCCAACTTTTGGATAAAAATATCCTCATCCCCATTAGAAGTCAAATTGAATACACCAGCTCCCGGATCAAAATCCACTGTGTTTTCATAAACCCCCGTGATTAACAAATTTCCCGCAGGGTCTGTAGCAATGGAATATCCCATATCGTAAGATGTTCCTCCTTCGGATTTGGCCCAAATAAAATTGCCACTTGCATCCAACTTTTGGATGAAGATATCCAAAGCGCTTATTGCAGTCAAATTGTAAATCCCTGTATCCGGATCAAAATCGACCGTACCCAGAAAAGCTCCGGTTGTCACCACATTGCCTGAAACATCGGTAGTCAGGGAATAGCCATAATCATAAGCTCCACCTCCCATGGATCGGGCCCAATTAAATTTTCCACCGGCATCTAATTTTTGTATAAAGATATCGTAGTTGCCATTGGTGGTCAAATTGAAGACGGCTGCGCCGGGATCAAAATCGGCCGTACCTTGAAAATAACCGGTTATGAATACGTTTCCCGAAGTATCTGTAGCGATGGAATAAGCATGATCATTTGAAATACCGCCCGTGGATGTGGCCCAAATAAAATTTCCACTTGCATCCAATTTTAGGACAAAGAAATCTGAACTGCCATTTGAATTCAAATTGAAGGTCCCGGCACCCGGATCAAAATCGGCCGTGCTTTGAAATTCTCCAGTCACTAATACATTTCCTAACGCATCGGTAGAGATAGATTCGCCAATATCATCCGCCGTTCCTCCTATGGACTTGGCCCAAACAAAATTCCCGCTGGAATCTAACTTTTGGATAAAGATCTCCCATTGCCCGTTTGAAGTCAAATTGAAGGTTCCGGCACCAGGATCAAAATCAACGGTGCCCTCATATTTTCCGGTTATTAATACATTGCCGGAATCATCTATCGTGATCGATCGACCAAAATCAAAAGAAGTTCCCCCTACAGATGTAGCCCATTCTAATTTCACAGATTGAGCATAGCTTGCTATCGAAAACAAGCTTATTAGAATTCCTAAGTAGATTTTTTTCATTGTTAATTTAATTCTTAATCATTGCGGCACTATGTTGGTCGCCGTTACGTTAAAATTACTACTTTTGTGAATGAATATGTTTTTTAAGTTCAATTCTTGATTTGTGGCTATTATAATAACAGATGAGTGTATTAATTGTGGCGCATGTGAGCCCGAATGTCCGAATAACGCGATTTATGAGGGTGGTGTGGAATGGTCCTTTTCAGATGGAACGAGCGTAAAAGGTGATATTGAAATGATGGATGGCAGCTCCATAGATGCTGATGTGAAGAACACACCTATCTCAGAAGACATATACTATATCACTCCCGAAAAATGTACAGAGTGTGAAGGTTTTCATGAAGAACCACAATGCGCTGCGGTTTGCCCGGTTGACTGTTGTGTTGACGATCCCGATCACCGCGAAAGCGTGGAAGTTCTACTGGCCAAGAAGGAAAAAATGCACTTATAGGCTCGTCCGTTAACCCTCCTGCTAGGAAGGCTTCTTGGCCTGCTGATTTTAGGCGCAGGCGCCTATAATTTTAACTTAAATCAAATATATTTTTATCTCATTTCACTAAGCAAAATCGTATATTTTTTATACCTTTGCACCTCGAAATTTTGGCGTAGCTAAATTTTCCAAAAAAGATGGTCAGATAGAGTGACACCTGAACTCATTATATTAATTATTGTTCTTGTATTTCTTCTCATTTCACTCTACAAGGAGATATTTTTACCGGCCACGACTTTTTTTATTGCCATAGTCATCCTTAGTATTGCGGGAATTTTAGAACCAAAAGAGGTTTTGAATGGCTTTGCCAACGAACAGATCGCGGTAATCATTCTCCTGATACTCATAGGTAATATTATAAAGCATTCCACTTTCGTGGAGAACTTTTTTGACAGACTGTTCAAAGCCGTAAAAACTTATAACGGCTTTTTAATTAGAATGATGGCTTACGTGTCGGGTGCATCTGCTTTTTTGAATAATACACCGCTGGTTGCGATGCTGTTGCCCTATGTTTATAAGTGGGGTAAAAACAATAAGATCAGTCCATCCAAATTATTGATGCCCTTATCCTTTGCGGCCATCCTGGGGGGTACAGCTACTTTAATAGGGACCTCTACCAATTTATTTACAAATGGCCTGGCAGTGGAATACGGAGAGGCCCCGCTTAAACTATTCGATTTTACATTGGTTGGTTTACCAATGATCATAATTGGTATTCTTTATATTCTTTTCATTGGGAAAAGACTCTTGCCGGATAAGCGGGATGTAATGGCGGAGTTCAAAGAAAAATCCAGGGAATATTTGGTTGAGACCCGTGTGGAGCCTAATTCTTCCCTGATTGGAAAATCTGTAAGGGAAAACAAGCTGAGAAAACTACCGGGATTGTTCCTGGTCGAACTGATAAGAGAGCGGGAAACAATCGATGCGGTGTCGCCAAATGAAAAAATTGAAGAAGGTGACAGGCTGCTATTTGCAGGAGCAACGGAAAGTGTTACGGATCTTATAAAAACCAATATAGGACTGACTATCCCGAAATTTGAAGGTATTTCAGATCAGCAGCAGCTGGATGTGGTGGAGGTTGTGATTACTTATAACTCGCCATTGATCAATAAGACGGTCAAGGAAACAAACTTTAGAAGTCTTTATGACGGCGCCATCATTGCCATCCATAGAAACAACGAACGGCTCCGGGGGAAGATTGGGAGGGTAAAACTTCGTCCGGGTGATGTACTCCTCATTCTGGTAGGTAAAGATTTCTTAAATCGTTTAGACGAGGATTCCGACATGCACCTCATTTCACAAATTAATCCTGTTAGCCTGGTGGATGGTAAAAAAGCAAACTTTCTTGCATTCGGATTGCTCGTTGCGGTGGCTATGGCTGCTTTCGAAATTGTCACCCTGTTCCAGGGTTTAATGGTGCTCTTATTGGCTATAGTAATATTCAGAATTGTACCGGTTCTTGAGCTAAGAAAGAGCCTTGACCTCAATCTCCTGATCATCTGCGCATTAGCATTGGCACTGGGAAAAGCGATGGTGAATACCCACGCTGCAGATATTGTCGCTAACGCAATGCTCTCTTTAACGCAACCTATAGGAGTGATTGGGCTTCTGTTTACGTTATATTTTATAACAACCATCCTGGCAGGTTATTTAACGAATAAAGCAGCGGTTTCCATCATTCTTCCCATCTCCTTGAGTATTGGGCAAGCGATGGATGTAGGGACGATGGCTCCGTTCATATTAGTTGTGGCATTTGCTGCAGCCGCAACCTTTATAACACCCATAGGTTATCAAACTAACCTGATGGTATATGGACCCGGAAGGTATTCGTTTAAGGATTTTTTAAAAGTGGGCTTTCCACTTACAATCATATATATGGTTACATGCGTAACTATTTTATCTATTATTTATAAACTTAATTGAATTAATTAAAGATGTCAGAACAAAAATTTATTATTCCGCACGACCAGATCATTGTTAAAGATGATCGTCAAAAAATGAATGAACATAAATCGGTTATCATTTGGTTTACCGGTTTATCAGGTTCAGGTAAATCAACATTGGCCAACAGGGTGCAAGAAATGTTATTTGATGATGCATTGCATACCTACCTTTTAGATGGTGATAATGTTAGACAAGGCTTAAACAAAGACCTTGGATTTTCTGCTGAAGACAGGCAAGAGAATATCAGAAGGATCGGTGAAGTA
The DNA here is from genome assembly GCA_022573915.1 of Bacteroidota bacterium. GTDB lineage: Bacteria > Bacteroidota > Bacteroidia > Chitinophagales > JACZTA01 > JACZTA01. Next base: position 6,206 of record JACZTA010000187.1, read on the forward strand.
GCGAAATTATTCGTGGATGCAGGTACCATCGTCATGACAGCATTTATCTCACCATATATTACCGACAGGCAAATGGTCAGAGACCTGGTTGAAGAAGATGAATTCGTTGAAGTATTTGTTAAATGTCCACTGGAAGTTTGTGAAGAAAGAGACACCAAAGGCCTTTATGCAAAAGCCCGCCAAGGTCTCATTAAAAACTTTACAGGTATTGACGATCCTTATGACGAACCTGAAAATGCAGAATTAGTCGTGGATACAGACAAACTGGATCTCGAAGAAAGTGCTTTATTAGTGATTTCTTTCTTAAAGAACAACGGATATATCCAGTCAAAAATTTAATAACAACACAATAACATACTTAGGAGGTAAATTATGATTGCACCACATGGAGGTACATTAATTAACAGGATTGCGGATGATGCGAGAAAAACAGAAATAGAATCAAAGGCATCTGACCATTTCAAACTCGAAATTGGAAATAGATTTATATCTGATTGCGAAATGATCGCTATCGGAGGGTTTAGTCCACTCACTGGATTTATGAATAAGGAAAGCGTGGAATCGGTGGTTGAAAATATGGCGTTGCCAAATGGCACTGTATGGGCTTTACCAATAGTATTACCTGTCTCTCAAGCAGACGGCGACACTATAAAGGAAGGCGACGAGATTGGACTATATGACACAGAAGGTACGTTGATTGCCTGGATGACTGTTGCCGAAAAGTTTGGCGTAGACATTGAAAATCTTTGTCAGAAAGTTTATAAAACAACTGAAACCGAACACCCCGGTGTTAAAGTGATCAAGGAATCTGGTGACTTATACTTAGCCGGTGATATTGAATTAGTGAACAGACCGGCCCGTGAAGATATCAAAGCTGAATATTTCATGGATCCTGTTGCAACAAGAGCTGATTTCGAAGAAAGAGGATGGAACACCGTTGTTGCGTTCCAAACCAGGAACCCAATTCACAGGGCACATGAGTATCTGTTAAAATGTGCTTTGGAATCAACGGACGGCTTGCTTATTCATCCGCTTGTGGGTGAAACCAAATCGGATGACATTCCCGCTAATGTTCGCATGAGCTGTTATGAGATTCTTATGGAAAACTATTTTGTTCCTGAAAAAACTGCGTTAACTGTTCTTCCCGCGGCAATGCGTTATGCAGGCCCTCGTGAAGCCGTTCATCACATGATCATCAGGCAAAACTATGGTTGCTCCCATATCATCATTGGAAGGGATCATGCAGGTGTTGGAAGTTACTATGATACCTATGAAGCCCAGGAAATGGTAGATACTGTTGCTGATAAAATGGATATCATTGCGATCAAGTTTGAGCATACATTCTATTGCAATAAATGTGAAAGTATGGCATCGACAAAAACTTGCCCTCATTCTGCAGAAGACCACGTTTTTCTGAGTGGTACGAAGGTGAGAGAGATGCTTGTTAACGGCGAAAGGCCACCCAAAGAATTTTCTCGTCCGGAAGTGGCCGATGTGTTGATTGAATGGGCAACAAGTTTAGCCATATCAGAGTAAGTTTCTTTTCAGTTAATCA
>JACZTA010000188.1 GCA_022573915.1 Bacteroidota bacterium
AAATTTCGCAGCAGGAATCCTGCTGTTTATCGTTGTGCGCGAGTCGATACCGCAACCTAAGGAAGGCAAGCCAGTACTTTTCGTTCTGGGCATAGTTGTCTACGGAATCATACTACTCCTGGTTAACCAGATACCATACTAAGTAAGATTAATAACAAAATTCCCAAGCAGATTGAACAGCAGCACGTTGAAGAAGATATTGACTACAAGGTATGTCACGCCTTTCAGCCTGATTTCTGTATCGCTTTGCAATAGGTAGATGGGCTGAGACAGCAGGTTTACGAATATTGTAACCGCGATGCCAATCGTGACAATGCTTGTAAAAGGAAGCGTTGCTGCCAAAATCGCCGAAAGAATTCTGACTGGCAGGTAGACCATCATGAACGCGTCTATGTTGCCTGAAATGACCTCGGCCGCGAATGAAACTGCCAACGCAAACAACACGCCAGCTACCGGACCATACGCAACAGCCACAATTACGGTGCCAAAGGTAACAAACTCAACTGCAGAGGTTAGCTTTATGTAGCGCTTGTAAAATTGTCCAAAAGCACCAAACAATGCTAGAATGGCTACGACAAGGATTGCTTTTATTTCACTGAAAAAAACAAATAACAGCAGCGGCATAATAAAAAACATCAGCAGAGGTTTTCTGTTCCTGAAAATATAATCAAAAAGTGGTGAATGAGGTCTCATAAAAATCAATGCGTCGGCCGGGATTTGAACCCGGACAAATGCCTTGGAAGGGCATTGTCATTTACTGTGCGTAGATGCCAGAAATCTCTGATTTCTGCGCATGCCATTAGACCACCGACGCATGAGAGAAAGTGTCCTGTAATGGTATTTAAATGTTGCTTGACCTAAGAAAACGTTGTGGCTGCAAGAGAGCCAATAATGGATGCTGCTATCACGTTGAAGATAACCATTACAGCAAGCGTTATGAAAACGTACACGATAGTGCTCCTGATTAAGTTCGTTCCGAGCATGTAACGTTCGCCAAGCTTATCGGAGCCTGATTCGACACCGTTAATGAGCAGCGTCATGATGTAAATTACCTGTATTATGTAAATCCCAATAATTATCTGAAAGTAATATGTTGGAATACCGCTACCGAACAGGTTCAACAAGCCTGCGGGAACCGTGTTATCAGCAGATATGGAGCTAATCTGCTCTATCTGCTCAGAAAGGCTTCCAAGAATGCCGATAATCATGGACGTTATTCCAACAACTATGCCAGCAATTGCCGGCGCAAGGATGCTTACCTGTTGTTTCATGTCAGAAATAATGTCCGCCATTAAATCTTTAAGCCGTTCGTTGACTCTATGGATGTCTTTAATGTACTCAGAGATGTTTATTAAAGTAGATGAAGCGGACTTAGGACCTTTTTTTGAGCTTTCCAGCAAAATTTTCATAGAGCTCTCAATAACAGGGGATGGATAATGATTAATGGCGCCTGCCTTAGGGTCGAAGATCGCCCTATTGAGATTCATACCTAACTTTGTCATATTTAAACTAATCAATCTAAAAAACTCTCCAGCAGCAGTTCCTTTCATCATATCCGCAACCTGTCCAATAGCAGATTCGACTGGAACACCATCACCAATTCGGTTGCCCAAATGAAATAAAGCAGAAGCAAACTCGTCCTCAACCTTCTTAGAACGCTCTCTTATTTTGTAGACGTTGCGAGATCTCAGCAAGAAGTAAAGTCCAAGTCCTATTCCAAATGCCAAGGGGACAAACATGCTTAGTACTGCTGCTCCTAATCCATAAGGCCCGATAATTCCGCCTGTAACTGGGCTTATACGGTAGTCCAGCAGTTTAAAATCGAATCCTACATCAAACGGCTGCTCGTTTAAGAGAGTCTGTTCAGGAAGGATAAACTGAAGCGCTATCGGTATTACACCAATAGCCAGCAACACACCACCCACAATCAAACTTAACACCAAAGCACTAATCATAATCTCCTTCCTTCCAAATTTTAAGTTTTCTTCCATTGAATTTGAACTCATATTCCCCAAACAACATAAAATCGCTATAACTATCCAGAGCTCTCAGAGTTGAATCAATAAATAATATCTTATCTCCAATTATCTCATAACTTCCGGATCCATTAGGAGGTATTTCACTCGCATTGCCATCAACTAAAAATTCCGTTTTCCCCATTGTTAATCTCATACTCCCAATTGAATAATGGACTGGGCTATATTTACCTACCACCTTGCCGAAATAAACACCTTCAATATTGGCGATCTCAGGTTTATTGCAACAAAAAAGACTAATCGCAAAAAGTACTAGTAATAGGCTCTGTAAAGAAGTATTGTACATTATTTTAATACTATCAGGTTATATAAATTTATATCCTAAACCTAATTCAATAAAAATTGTAGGCTCAATAAACAAACGATAAAATCCATTCGAGTAGTTCCTCCACTGGTGAAAAATACCTCCACCGAACTTACCATTTAAGTATAACTTCTTGTTTTCAGGAAATTTTAACGACAATGCCAGAATATTTTGTAAAAATAGCTCGTTGCTTATTGTCCACACATCCCCGTTGAAATTCACGTCCAAATCTTTAGTAACAGCCGAAAATTGAATTATATAAGTAGGAAATAAAGTAACTGACTTTTTATTGATTATTGGGAAATACTCCAAGCTTAAAATAAATCCCAACTTTTCACTGTTTCTAAGCCTTTGTTGATTAAGTGGAAGGGATGGTCCGAAGCCCAGATTCCCGTTTTTAAAATGATAACTAAAACAAACCGTCGAATAAAATTCTTGTACTTCTGAAACCACTACAGAAGTTATAATTCCAGTTAAGTTATTATCATTAGTTGATGATTCATTCTGACCAAAAATTTCGAAAGAATAAAATAGCAAAGTAAAACAAAATATTTTTGCGCCGTTCAAAATGGTGATAGTGTAGTTATTCAACTTTTATAAGTTTTGAAGAATAAAACTGACTACTGTTGTTTTCAATTCTTATTAAATACATCCCATTCACATACTTACTAATATCATATTCGAAAATACCAGTATTCGGTAATTCCTTTTCAAACAGCTCCCTTCCAAAAATATCATAGAATCTCAGGTTAAATTTCTCCTCAGGTTTTATAGTACGGTAGTAAATATACATTTTATCACTCACAGGATTTACTACTTTAACGTCTATTTGAGATTCATTTATTTCTTTAATAAATTCAGCGTCAAGGCAAGCAAGCCATGCATTAATCCTACCCCGCCCCATATCATTACAATAGCCATTTATGTACGTCGTGCAACCTACCCGATCGGTTGTTCTATAGATAATATCCCTAACACCAATTGCATCTAACCATGGATTTGCTTCCCATACTAATGCGCAAATGCCTGCTACAATTGCAGCTGCGCCTGATGATCCCCATACAAAAGTAAAATTATTATGTAAATCGGGATTTCCAACTTCACAGCGATATAAAAAATGAATGCCAAAGCCACCAGCAACATCATCATTGTATCCATCCTGACCTGAAATATCTGTTGTTAATAAATGAGTTCCAGGAGCAGCAATATCTCCCTTAAAATTGCTCCCCCAATGCCCATCAGGTGGTGCGAGTGAGTCCCAGTCATCCTTTGGGATTTTTCTTTTGTCATTAGGTGTGGATGCAATTACTGAAATTACATTTGATTTATGAGCGGGGAAGGAGTTAAGAGATGAAACCTCTAAATTATCATTTCCAGCTGCCCATATTACCAAGCTTCCTGCACCTCCATTCCCCTTGGATGTTAAGTCATCGATGCCTGCTTCCATGCCTCCAGAAAGGAACGCACTCTTAACGAGAAATCCACACACGACAATTTCTATATTTTGGTTTACGATCTTTTGAACTGCTGCTGCAACATTGTTAAATCCTTTTCCACATTTATAAGCGTGAACAGTGCTGTTATATATATGTGTCCATTTGAATAGTTATACATCATTGCCGCCATTCTATCATCAGTATTTGATACTCCATTATATCTGATGGTCCAATCCTTCACATTATCACATCCATATTTAATTGTGGCAAAATCATTATTTGTACCGAATCCCAAACTATATCCGGAAACCAGAACATCTCCATATTGATCTACCATAACATCCAAACCTCTATCATCTCCATTTCCAGGTCCATTATATCTATCCGTCCATTGCTGAACACCGCTATTGTTGTATCTGACTGTAAGAAAATCAAATCCATTAGAACCCAGTTCGCTTTCTCCTGTTACATAAACATCTCCTTGACCATTGACAAATATTGCATTGGCCTTATCCGTTTCATTCAAAAGCCCATCATAACGTGCAGTCCACATTTGAACTCCATTAAAACTATATTTGATAGTTAAATAGTCTATGTTGGTTGAAGAAGATTCGCTTTGGCCGGTAACATATGCATTGTGTGAAGCATCGATAATCAGATCATGAGCAATATCAGTTCCCTTTGACGCATGGTCATATGAGGCAGACCAATCCAAGGTACCGGCTGTACTGTATTTGAGCGTAATGTAATTTTTATTATTTATTGACCCTTCACTGTGACCAATAACATAAATAGGTCCAGGAATAATTGAGCTTGCTGCATCTACTGTATCAACCGTTAAGGTTGTATCAGCCATTAACTCAGTTCCAACATCATTTCCACCAAACGCACCATTATAAACGGCATTCCACTGGCTCACCCCTTCCTTGTCATATTTAATTGTGACAATGTCTGCGCCGGAACTGGTTCCAAGAGCTTCACCAGTTACATAAATACTACCCGCAACATCTATAAACAATGAGTTAGCTTTATCATCTCCATTTCCAGTACCGTTATAGCGCGATACCCAAAGTTGAGTTCCGCCACTGCTGTACTTTATAGTTGCGTAGTCATATCCTGTTCCGCTTCCCTTGCTTTCTCCAGTTACGTACACATCCCCAGTGTAAATATCAACCATAATTGCATTGGCCCGATCGTCTGAAGATCCGGGACCATCATATGTTTTTATCCAAACTGTGACCCCATCCGGGTCATACTTAATCGTTACATAATCATCACCAGATGTTGCTGAATATTTCCAACCGGTTACATAAACGTTATCTTCCATGTCAACAAAAACATCGGTGGCTTCAATTAGGTCCAAATTAGTATACTTTGCGACCCATTCTTGAGTTGGTAGTTGGGCATAACCAAACAGAGAAAAAAGTAAAAACGCGGCTGCTAAATATGTAAAGTTTTTATAGTTAGTTGTTTAAAAGTTTCGAATCTTTATATGAAAATAAATATACATATTTACATGTAAAAAATAGGCGTATCTTAAGTAAAGATTATTATTATTGAAATTTTTAACTAGAATTAGATTGATTTTGTTTTCATATCATGAACTTTAGTTTGAAAATAACTTTCCTATTCATATTAATTTTTTTAGTTAATACTTCAGTTGGACAAGTTTCTTATACTGTCAATTTTATGGATAGTGTAGGAAATCCAAACAGTTCAAATACCGAAGATGATATTCAAACAAATGGTTGGACACAAATTTCAACTGGTTTTCAGAATACAAATAACTGGTCTTCAATCTATCCAATACCCTTTACGTTCAAGTTTTTCAATGACACCGTCACTAATTTCAAGGTTTCTTATAACGGATTATTGACATTTGATACAAATGCAGTTAAGCTACCGAACCTAAATATAAACCTTCCGGATACATCGCTGCCAAATCAAACTATCATGTGTTTTTGGGATGAGTTTACAGATGATCCTCCAACCGGCTCGAATGACGTGTCCTGGATTAAAACATTTGGTACTAGTCCAAATAGACAATTTTGGATCAAATGGTTTTCATTTGAATACGGAAATCCAAATACCAGCTATTCGTTCTTTGCAATTGTACTGGAAGAAACCTCCAATAAGATCTATTTAATTGATATGCAGCTGGCAGCTAGCAGCGTTTCATCTACTATAGGCCTTCAGTTAAATGATTCAACAGCTGTACAGTTCGGTTCAAATAACATAGATTTTGGGTCTGGTAGTCAGATTTTGGAGGACAATGATTATTATGAGTTTATCCCATTCATCAACGTTTCACCTCAAGCTAGCTTCAAGATCTCAGACACACTCAGTTGCACAGGCATTATTAGTTTTACTGATCTTTCACTCTACTCACCAACGTCTTGGCATTGGGATTTTGGAGACGGTGATACAAGTATAAATCAAAACCCAGTTCATATATATGCGACTTCTGATACGTTTACAGTAATACTGACTGCAACGAACGGTAACGGCACTGATACAATTATAAAAAGTGATTTAATTATTGTCGATATTTCTAGTCCTCCAAGCGCACCTGCATGTACACCTACAACTTCAAATTATTGTTGTGGTTATGGCATAAATAATGTGATCTTAAATACGATAAATCATTCATCTGGAGATGGAAAAGATGGGTATCAGGACTATAGCTGCTATGTTAATACCAATGTATATGCCGGTGGTTTATATAATTTATCGGTACTCATTGATTCTCCGTTGCTTCATAATGTCAGAGCGTGGATTGATTTCAACAATGATAATTCTTTTAACGATGTGACTGAATTAGTTTTTGACTATCAAGATGTCTATGACGCTTCAGGAAGCATATATATATCAACTTCGGCTATTAGAGATACTTTCTTACGACTCAGAATTTCGGCAGAAACGAATTTGTTACCTGCACCGAACTCATGCACAAATCTAACTTCTGGACAGGTTGAGGATTACGGAATCAAAATCCTCGATAACCCAAATCCTCCTTCAGTTAATTTTATAGTGGATGACACTCTAACGTGCGATGGTGTTGTCAATTTTACTGATTCGACTCTAAACGATCCTAAAACATGGTTCTGGGATTTTGGAGATTCAAATACTGACACGGTACAGAATCCATCACATGTTTATGCAAGTTCCGGTTATTACAATGTTAAATTGGTCGTGACCAATAGTAATGGATCTGATTCCATTACCAAGAACAGTTTTATCAAGGTAACAATAGGAAATGATCCAATTACGCCCTCTTGCATGCCATCAACTCAAAGTTATTGTTGTGGATATGGAATAACTAACTTATTGTTTGATTCTATTAATAATACCTCTTTAGATGCAGCAGAGGGGTACCAAGATTTTAGTTGCGCATACCAGACGACTATTCAAGAAGGTAAACAATACCCTATCTCAATAACAACCGGATCAAGTGCACATGACACAAGGGTATGGATTGATTTTGATAACGATGGGGTTTTTATCGATTCTACAGAAATGGTTTTCGAAGCACTAAATGCTGCAAGTCCTTCAGGAACCATATATATACCATCAGTACAAAATAAATTAATACCATTGAGATTGAGGATTTCTACGGATAATGCAGGAGGCAATATTTCCTCTTGTACTAATCCGTTTAGAGGGCAAGTTGAAGATTACACCGTCTTTGTCGACAGTAACCCGGATCCACCACAACCCAATTTTATTGCAAGTGATTCAACTTCATGTGATGGTATTATCTCGTTCAATGATTTCTCATTAAACTTACCTGATTCATGGTATTGGGATTTTGGCGATTTTACATTTGATACAATTCAAAATCCACTACATACCTACAATCAACCTGGGATTTACACTGTTAAATTAATTGTTAGCAATAAAAATGGCATTGACTCTTTGGTCAAAACCAATTATATAAATGTTTTAA
>JACZTA010000189.1:0-2743 GCA_022573915.1 Bacteroidota bacterium
ATACGGAACTGATATCTTTCCTTTTTTAAGAACAGAAAGAATAAACAATACAGTAGCCACACCATACCCATAGAAAAAAGAAACCCTTTTGAAAACTGAAAAGAAAACAAAGGCGAAGAGAGCGCGAACAAGGGCAAAAGAAACGCGACTCCCGTGAGAATTACAGCCGCAATGCTTTCAAGGGGGAACCCGGACTTTTGTGAGGCTGGGGTCTCGGAAGAAACAGTGGTTGAAACAGGGGATTTATAAACTGCCATAATGATAAACAGGTTATTTGTTAAATAATAACTTTTAAATACAACTTATTATTCATAAATAATACCCAAACTGCGCCTCTGGCAGATCCACCGTCATCATCAAAATAAGCTCCAACGGCCAGGTCGCTGATGCCATCTCCATCCAGATCTCCAAGAGACGCTACTGCATAACCAAAGCAATCGTCATTATCTAGCGTTCCGGTAAATCCACCCTGGGTATCACTTATTTTGCTATAACCATTAACTGTCCCGTCAGTATTCATAAAAAGGATCCACACGGCCCCCCTGTTGTTTCCTCCATCATCATCTGCTAACGCACCAACCACTATGTCGATTATGCCATCATTGTTCAAATCACCAATAGAAGCTGAGGTGAAACCGAAGAAATCATTATTATTTAAAGTTCCGGTAAATCCTCCCTGTGTGTCGCTTATTTTTTGCTCGGCTTTAACGGTACCTGCTTGAGCAAAAATTCTAGATGAAAAAAGTGAGACGGATAGAGTTAAAATAATAACACCCGTAATAATACATCTGATTAATACTTTAATCATATCATTGATTTTATAGTTTTCATTGAAAAAACAGTATGTAGAGTTGGGTGCAATACAGAGATTGTTTTTCCTCTCCGGGCAAGATTAGAACAAGAACTATCATTTGTAGGAACCATATTCAAATTCGCACTAACCGTATTTGAAATCCGATAAAGGCTTAATGTTACTGGGCATCCAAAAGTGAAACATATGAGTTCTTGATTCCTTTCGTTGTTCATCATTGTCGGTTTTAATCGCTTGGAGGTAAAAGTACTCCGGGGTAGTAATTATTAAAACCCACTTTTTGACGGGTTTATTCACATGTAAGAAATGTGTAAGTTTTGACGAAAAGATGTATGAATATGTTTCAGATATGAACTATAGCATCCTATTGAAAAAAGAGGCTGTTTTAATTTAAAACAGCCTCTTTAGGAAAAAATCCAATACACCCAAATGTCATTTCTCAGTATATATATATCCCCCACAGTCAACACGCACAACGTATATTCCGGTACTCAATAGAGAGTTGGATCTACAAGTTATATTTAAACTGCCGGACTCCGTTTGAACAATATTGCTATACATTTCTTCTCCGGATAAGTTTACAATTGAAATGAGCGCATATTCTCCTCTCATTCCGGAAATCTCTCTATTAATTGAATTTTCTTGCCCGGTATTTGGATACACATGCAATCCGGATTTTTGATCATGCTTGTAATCTATAGTTACCATTGGGAAGTAACTGAAATTACCATCAAAGTCGGTTTGTTTTAAGCGATAATATATGGTTCCAGGCAAAGGGTTATTATCTTCAAGTGAATATTGAACCACCTCTAATGAATTGCGTTCACCCCTGATGGTGCCGATCTTTTCAAAGTCTATGCCATTCAAACTTCTTTCGATAGTGAAATAATCATTGTTCTTTTCAGAAGCGGTTTTCCAGAATATATACACGTAGTCCTCTTCTTGTTCTGCTTTGAAGCTGATTAATGATACGGTATTATCTATGTTTACATCGCCTGAACTGAGAGAAGTATGAGGCAATTGAGAAACCCTACATTCATTATCGGACGACGTCCCATATGGGGCGGTATTGTAGGTTGTTGCCATGACCGGGATACTAATGAATGAGATAATCAATGACCAGATTATTACGGTCAAAATGCTGTAAGTTGTCTTTGCTTGGTTATTTGTTGAATGTTTCATATGTATTGAGTTTATAAGTATGGGTCAAAAGTAACACCCGGAGATAGGCATTGTGAAACAGGTTTGATCGGTTAATTGACCTGTGTAAGAATTTATCAGAATTTGGTGAAGTGCTATGCAGAGGGAATTTCAACGTTCCGAGTTCAATGCTCAACATCTAATGTCCAAAGACTTTCAGAATCCTATCGGACTTTGGACATTGGACTCTGGACTTCCACTTTATAACAGTACATTGAATTCAAGATACTTTAAACATGGAACATTGAACAATGGGCTGAAGGGCGGGGATCGGAGATTATCTTCTATTCGGCATGGATTCCATTATAACCCACACGCGTCCGTCTTCGTTTTTGAAGGGTTGATTGAGACGCTGTTTATGTAGATAGGCTTCACCTGAACCTGTGAATTCGAATTCCTTTACAGGAAAATACCCGAACGAAGCGTTTTTGTTGGTTTGTTTAAGGCGATAATAGTTTTTTCCGGGATAAGGTGCGCCATCGGTTACCGTGTAGGATGTCATATAATTGGCATCACCCTCCCCAGCTACTTCCTTCATTACTTCAAAATTAATATTATCTGTACTGCGTTCTATAGTGAAATGCTGGGTATTGAATTCTTCTGTAGCCGTCCAGGAGATCTCCACCTTGTCACTAAGTTGGCGGATATTGAAATTCCACATTTGTATTGGAATGATATCACCACAAAATAACACTCTTTCCCAACTGACTCGTCCGTTACCCGTGAAGTTAA
>JACZTA010000189.1:2753-7702 GCA_022573915.1 Bacteroidota bacterium
TTTTTCAGACTCATAAACATCCACAATTTTTTTTCCAAATATATACCCGCCGTAATTTTTTAATCCTTCTTTGAATATATAACTACCGTCTGTTCCTGTCATGATCCCACGTTTATTGTCGAAAGTCTTCAGCACGACAATTAAACCATCGTTGGTGGTGGTTCCTCCCATATTATTTAAGTAGCTACCTACCTCTAGTGAAGACGTATTACTCAAGGTTCCTCTAATATTGACCAGATTATTTCCAATTATCAGCTCGCCTCTGTTGTCCAAAATACCGTATGAATTATTTAAATCTACCCACACATTTAGAGTTCCGTGATTTTTTATGAACCCGATGTTTACAATCTCAAACATATTGACTATTCCGAAATTCAATAATTCTCCCGTCTTAGTAATAATGATGGCCTGTTCGTCACCAATCAGTTCTCCTTTGGAACTTATTCTCATTGTTCCCTGTAATTCTACATCTTGATTCAAAACGACCGGATGATGGATTAGAATGGAATCTCCATAGTCAAGCATATTTCCAGGCATCCGGGGTGTCCAGATACTATCGTTCCAGGATCCACTGTTAACAGTCTTGTAAATGATAGCAAATGAACTCTCATTGATTGAAACCACCAATGACAAGAATAAAAGAGTCGAAAGAAAGGTTTTCATTTAAAGTGCTTTTAGCAGGTAATACAACTGTTCTTAAAGAAAGTTGAGTTGGTTTATCAACCTTTTTCTGAATGACTTGCCGATAGGGATCCATTTCTTGTCGATGGTAACGATCTGACCTTGAATGGCACCTATTTTGTTCAAGTGAATTATAAACGAGCGATGTACTCGAATGAAGAATTCTGCCGGAAGTTTGTTCTCCAGACTTTTCATTGTTGCGTGTACTGTGTACCGGTTGTTAATAGTATTAAATACAACGTAGTTACCCAATGCTTCAATCCACAGGATATCGTCTGTTGGTATCTTTCTCATGTGGGAATTGGTTTTTATAAATACGCTGCCGTTATCAGTTTGTATTTCAGGTGTCTTGTCGTTGTTTAAATGGTTTTCCATACTATTCTCCTATTTTCTTTTAATATGTGTGATAAATAACTTGAGACATTTCATAAATTTTTCCTTCGTTTTCTTCCGAAGTGAGTCTAACTTTAACAATATAATATCCTTCACTAAGCGCAGAGAGGTCTACTTCATGAAGGTTGTTTGCCGCGTTTCTGCGCACGGTAGCAATCATCTTTTGTCCACTAGCATTATAAATATCTATGTAGACATACAAAAGATCATGGTTGTTGTATTTTACATAAGCCGTTTGCCCGGCAGGATTTGGAAATACCTCCATCGCAGATTTCACCTGATACGGAAAGTCTGTTCCCGTTTGCTCATAACTTGTAACTGAAGCAATTCTCGATATCGTATCATCACAACCACCATGCCCTGCAACCAGAGTGACTTTATAATTTCCGGGTTGTGTATATGTATGAGTAGGATTCTCAATATCTGAACCGCCCGAACCATCGCCAAAATCCCAAAGGAATGCGCTGGCACCGGTAGAGATACTTAAGAATTGAATTGTTTGTCCTGTCGAGAAATAAGGACTGTTGGGGTTTTCAATAAAGTCAGCTAAAATTACAGAAGGTTCAGTGATCAAAATCGTATCTGTAAAGCTGCATAGGTACGATTTGTTCATTTTAATGATGTAGTTTCCTTCAGAGAGGCCCTTAATGGTATCGATGCCATTTGTATTATCTGTGAATTTCAGCGTATCTCCGTCAAGGTTGGTCCAGAGACAGTCCCAGCTCCCCGAGTTGGATTTATTAACTATGCCCATTCCATTTCCTGCGTTATTACAAGTAGCATTAACACCTGTTGCAATGAGAGGGGTTATAAAATGGACAAGGAACCTCGTACCTGAACTAGGAATATTTGGAACCAGGTTTACTGTATAGGTTACACTATCCTTAAACAAGATAAATTTATCATTTACCAAATCTTCCAGAATTATGACGACATCGTTAGAAAATAAACCCATTTCAATTGCCTCCAGTGTACAGGTGGATGCTACACCAATCTCCGTAGCCAGTGGTACCGTGACATCAGCAATCAGTAGTGGTAATGCGTTGATGGATAATTTCAAAGTTGGAATAGTTGTGTATAATGTAGGTGCGAGGGGATTACCTCCAAACAATTTGTAAGCGTCATAGCTACCATCAAATGCTGTCGTGGCGCCCGGGAGAAATCTAATAATAGTTTCATCTGAAAGGCCATTCCCTGTGATCCTTATTTTCAGAACATCATCTAACGAATATGCATTTGAAAATAATAGAAAGGTTAAAAAGAATAACCCCGTTAGGATCCGACAGCTCAATATCATAGTTCTCATAAAACCTGCTCTAACACAGCCTAATAAATGAGGCTTCCAAGCAATAAACAAACTACCTAACGGGGTTAAAAGGGCCTTGGTATAATCCGTTATTCTTGTACGTGGTTTTGCCACTACAAGCTCTAAGTTTTTGATGGATGGGAACATAGTTTCGATTAGATGCCATGTTCTTTCGATGAATAGCACGAACAACCCAATTAACAAGTTGTGCTTAAACGAGGTCGTTTCAGAGATAGCTATTGATCGAGATGGTAGATTTTTGACATATGCATGCATGTGATATACATTTAAAGGTTAACAATTATTTTGACATACTGATGTCGTCACCGGCGTATTTACTTTCTTTATATGTGGTCAAAAACGCGTCTTCATATCCCATGATCCTGACGTATTTCAATGCGCTTGTTGCTGATTTATGGTTTGGGTAGATTCCAATTCTGTAATAGGTAAATCCTCCTGATCTTGTAATTCGTACACCGGCCAGGTCATCGTAAGTATTATCTGAAATCGGAGTTTTAAACTTACCCAGTTGGATGGTGTAAAAATTTCCCTCTTCAACATTAGTTTTAGGAGTTCCATCCGGTAGTTTGGTGAGGCTCGGTTTTAAGTCGCTGTTAAATACGAGCACGGTCTCTTTATCTATTTCTATCCTCATGCTTCTTACGGCTCCTGTATTGATGTTAATTATTTTGGGATTCAACCCTTCTCTATATATGGTGATCTCGTAAATGGTCTCGGGTATAAGGTTTACATGAATCTCATGCTCCACGATAGCAGTATAGGATTTCTTTATATTTTTACTTTTGTTCCATATCTCTACCCTCACTTCCTCTGTAAAAAGTACATCGTCATGCGCAACCGGTGGTGCTGCCCATGAGTCGTTGCCCATGAACAATAAGATGTAGCATATGATCACTAAGATGATTAACCCAATGAATGAAGCTGTATTCATTGATTTTTTTCTATTGGAATATATTTTTCTCATGCCTGGTATTTTTGTTTCTTCAAAACTAGCATGGAACGACGTTGAGAACCACCATAGTTTTTTCTCTAGTGTACACTTGTAAGAAATAAAAGCAATTCAATAAATACGGTTGCTGAAATTTAAACCGGTTGCGGGATGATGCTGCAAGGTTATTCGCTAAAACACGCTATTAGTGAGCGTTTTATGAGCGGAGAGACGAAATATAATATGTATTTACAAACAGAGAAGAAGAGGATAGGGCTGCAAGAAAAAGTGCTGTAAGAAATCAGGATTTATGACGAATACTGTTTCTGTTTTACATTAATCTCCTTAAGCCTGACCAAGATATTATCCCATAACTGCTCGTAAGGAATGATTTCCAAATCTGAGACCTTGTTATCATACTCCATTTTGGCAGCGGTCATCTTAGCGTAAAATTTATTAGTGCGCATCTGGATTCTATCCAGCTCAAAATTCTCACTTTCTAATACCATCAACATATTCATGAAACAATAGCTCCTATAGTTATCCCCTTTGAGTAAATATCTTCTATGGTATTGTTTCATTGCATCGGCCCGGTCGATAATACCACCAAAGTCACCTCTCTCTAAAAGAAATAGAATGTGTAATATAATTATACTGATATTTAATCCTTTCTTATCCTTCGAATAGATAGAGGTGCTTTTTAAGAATTGGTCAATATTAAATGGATGTTCTTGAGCGATTATTTTTTGTACGAGATTTTTGTTCATGCTGCTCTCTAAACCGTATTTGAGATATCCTTCAAAAATACCCCATCTTTCCTTGTTTTGAACCGGACTTAAGATAAATCGTGGATGGTTTAGAGTGGAGTAACAGATCTCATGCGCCTTTTCAATGTCTCCCGACTGGATCGCCATTAAAAAGTAATACTCCATGAATACCATCCAATTATTGCTTCCTTCTTCATAAAATTCCTTGCATCTTTCTGCATCTTCCGATCCCTTTTTAAAATCGCGTAAATGCATGTATGCGTTCATTCTATCCAACGAAAACTTAGCACGTCTGATCAACTGATTGAGATTGGGGTTATCAATCAGATATTTATCTCCTTCGTTACAATCTGTGACCACTCGTTTGAAGTTCTCTGTCATCTGATGAGTAAATATCTTTACCCTGAAATAGTTCATGTTCAGTGTGAACGTGTTGTATTTTTTACGGAGTTTGTCAATTTGAGTACAATAATTTTGACTCAGTGCTATCATCTCATCTGTGTTTGCCGCTGACCTGGCATAATGGAGTGTAATTTCCTCATACATTTCCCACGACTTATATTCTGCCTCCTGTGTTTGATATATAATGTGGAACTGTTCATTATACCTTTCATATTCCTTCTTCTTGCCATTTAAAGCACTATGATGTTTTAGGTTAACCAGGCAGGTTAGTTGAATCTCAGTCAAATGGAATTGAGACGCTAATTTCAAATTCTTCTTGAACATTTTAATCCCAATATTTCTGGCTCCCAACGAGATTAAGATGATCGCACTATAAAGATCACGGTATGCCTTATAATAAGCCTGATGATAAAGGGAGCGTCGTGATTTTGAAAGGTTTAGGAAAAAGAGT
>JACZTA010000190.1 GCA_022573915.1 Bacteroidota bacterium
ATAAAAGGTTTTAATAAACCTTTTCTAATTTCTTCTTCAAATAGAAAAGTACCAGTAGATTTATCAAATGATTTATTTTGTTTCCATTTACTAAAATTCTTTGGTTTATAGATAACAGCTTTTCCACTACTAGATATATATCTATGTTCTCCACTTCTTAATTTTCTAACTAAGCTATGTATTCCCCAACCCATAAGGAAACCTATTATTAAAAGTATCCAAAGTGAAATCCCTCTAGCATCAAAAGGGAAAAATAAAAATACCAATACACCAAGATTAAAAGATGGTGCTGAGAGATACCAAAACCCAATCAATAACATTATTCCAGCCAATAAAAGGAGAAAATGGTCAGTATTTTCAAAACCGGATAAAGTATAAAAATAATTTAGGTATATATTAGTATGTATAGCTGAGCTGTTATTGGCAAGATACAAAACAGGAAGTATAAAAGCAAGTCCGAGTACGTCTATCAAACCATTGATGATAATAAAAAACAGCATCAAAAATGATTTCTTGCGCTGTGCTGGGTCAAGAATTGTATATATTTCTTTAAGAGTTTTTAAGTATATATTATTTAGAAGTATCTTTTTCAAATTAATTTAATTTGTAAACCTTAAAATTGTTTTGTCCATATTTTTTTTTATATTTTTTTCGTATTTTCTTTTTTAATTCCTCAACACTTTTTGTTTTATCGGACATGGAGTCTTCTGCTGACATTAAAACCGCTTCTTCAAGTAGTTTTATTATACCTTGAGGAGGTTTGAGGTTATCAAAACGTCGAGACAAAGTTAGAAATTCTTTGATATTGCCGAGATGCATCATATCTTCTTCAATTTCCGGACTAAACATTTCTAAATAGCCGCTTTTTTTGAAGAGTAATTCTATAGTCTTTGAGGCGGGACGCATCATAATCATTTTTTTTATATCCGAAAGCAGTATTTCAAAGCCATGAATTCTTTTTTTCTCGGTTTCTGTAAGAACGCTCTTAGCAAGGTATTTTGCGCTAAGCCCTTTACCGATTCCCCTTGTTGGAACGTTGATAATTCTTTTAATACTGATAAGGTCATTTCTATTTAGCGAGGCGCGTAGATACGCGAGAACATCCTTAATTTCTTTGCGTGCATAGAATTTGATTCCAACTACGTGATAAGGAATTTGCAAAGCAAGGAATTTTTCTTCTAAAATTCGTGATTGGGCATTCGTGCGAAAAAGAACAGCGATGGAATGAGGTTCGGCGCCTTCTTCAAGGAGATTTTTTGTTTTTTGCGCAACATATTCTGACTCTTCGTTTTCTGTATTTGCCACAAGGAGTTCTAATTTTTCTCCCCTTTCTTTTTTAGTAAACAGGTTTTTTGGTTTACGAAAAACATTTTTGACAATAATCGCATTTGCTGCATCTAAAATAGGTTTTACTGACCGATAATTTTCTTCAAGTGTTATAGTGCGGGTTTCAGGCCAATCTTCTTCGAATTGTAGAATGTTTCGGAAATCAGCTCCTCGAAACGAATAAATGGATTGGTCAACATCCCCCACTACGCAGATATTGGAATGCAGTTTTGCAAGAAGATTGGCAATGGTGTATTGGACGTGGTCTGTATCCTGATATTCATCAATATTTATAAACTTCCAACGTTTTTGATATCTGGCTAGAACATCAGGGCGATTTCTAAAAAGCATAACGGTTCGTCCTAATAAGTCGTCGAAATCAAGCGCGTCTGCACTAAACAGAAAATTTATCCGGATGTCACTGGGTGGATTGAGGGATGAGGCAGAGATCAGGGGACATAGAAAAACATACATCGGTGCCATGCCGGGCAGGATTTTACAATCATTGAAAAAGGCCAAATCCTCGAATCCCGTTTTTGTACTGGATGAGTTAGATAAGATAGGTGCAGACTTCAGGGGCGACCCCGCATCAGCCTTACTCGAGGTTTTGGATCCTGAACAAAACAGTACTTTCTATGATAATTTCCTGGAGTTGGAATATGATCTGTCAAAGGTGATGTTTATTACAACTGCCAACACACTGAGTGGTATTCATCCTGCTCTTATCGATCGAATCGAGATCATAGAGATTAATGGTTATGCTGTGGAAGAAAAAATTCAGATCGCCAAGAAGCATCTTATACCCCGGTTAAGGAAAGAGCATGGATTGACAAATAAGAATATAGTGTTAGGAACGCAGGTGCTCGAGACGCTTATTGCTGACCACACACGAGAGGCGGGAGTCAGGATGTTGGAGAAAAGGCTTGCATCGATTATGCGTAATAGTGCTATGCGAGTTGCTTCGAAGAAAAAATATAAACCAAAAATTACGAAAGAGAATCTCCGTGAGATTCTTGGCCCGAGTAAATTTGAAAGGGATCAATATCAGGCGATTAAAGTACCGGGAGTTGCAATCGGATTAGCGTGGACTCCAACAGGTGGAGATATTTTGTTCATCGAAGCAGTACTCAGCCGGGGCAAAGGAAAGCTAACCCTGACCGGTAGTCTGGGAGATGTGATGAAGGAATCCGCCTCAACGGCACTGAGCTTCATTAAATCGCATAGTGATGATTTTGGATTGGATCCGGAGATATTCCATCAATGGGACATCCATTTACATGTTCCGGAAGGCGCCATCCCCAAGGACGGGCCGTCTGCAGGCATCACCATGATGACCACATTAGCATCCGCCTTCATGCAAAGGAGGGTTAAACCTCACTTGGCTATGACAGGGGAGATCACATTAAGAGGCAAAGTATTACCTATCGGAGGTGTCAAGGAAAAATTACTCGCTGCAAAACGTGCAGGCATTAAGGACATTATTCTTTGTGAAGCCAACAGAAAAGATCTTGAAGAGATCGACAAAAAATATCTTGGTGATTTGAAAATCCATTATGTAGAGGACATGATGGAGGTGATCAATATTGCCCTGACTAAATCACAGGTGAAGAATGCCCTGGATATTACACTTCGAAAGATCATAAAGGAAGAACCACCGATTGGAGATAGGCCCAGCTAGAGAATAATCATAAGCATAATGCGTTATTTACTTAAGTTTGCAGTTTAGTAACGCGTATTCCATGCTGAAACAGATTCTGTCTTTCATTATTTCGATACTTATTTACCTTCCCGGGTTTGCCCAGATCGGAGGAAATAATACCTATGAGTTCTTGAATTTACCATCCGCTGCCCGTATCGCTGCGCTCGGAGGTAATTTGATAGCCGTCAAGGATGGGGATAATAATCTGGCGTACTATAACCCTGCTGTTATCAACGAGGAAATGGCCGGCAAACTGGCGCTCAGCACAGTTGCTTTCTTTCAGGGTATCAATTTTGGATACGCGGGTTATGCACGGCATTATGATAGTATCGGTACTTTTAACCTGGGCATTCAGTATATCAATTATGGGAAATTTCAGGGTGCTGATGCTACTGGAATTAAAACAGGAGGGTTTAGCGCAGGAGAAACAGCAATCGGCCTGGGTTATGCTTTTGAGCAAGGGCTTTATTCCTATGGTGCAAAAGTGAAAATCATATCTTCCTTCCTGGCAGATTATACCTCATTTGGAGCTGCGCTCGACCTGGGAGTTACCTATTATAATCCGGAAACTGAATTTGTCGCTGCACTGGTGGTTAAGAATATTGGGAGGCAAATTAAAGCATACACTCCTGACAATTTTGAGCCGCTTCCATTTGAGATTCAAATAGGCATCTCGCAACGCCTGGAGCATTTACCTTTGCGAATATTTTTGACAGCCCATAACTTACAACAATTTGATATCCGGTATGATGACCCGAATGAAATACAAACCATCATCATTTTCTCTGATACTACCACAAATCAAAAAGAGAAGAAATACATTGCCGATAAAATAGCTCGCCATTTTATTATTGGTGGAGAATTCTATATGGGTGAAAATCTACAACTGCGCGTAGCGTATAATTACTTGAGGAAACAAGAACTTACGATCAATACCACGAGAGGCTTGGTTGGATTCTCGGTAGGGTTGGGTTTGGTCATCAAAAAGTTCAGGATAGAATATGGAAGGGCACAGTATAGTTTAGCCGGTTCTTCAAACCATTTCAGTATTTCTACCAACATGCATGAGCTGGTGAAGAAGAAAGCTCCGATTTCAATTACTCCTAAATTTTGAGCTTATTCAGATTAACAGGGTTAATGCTTAATTTTACATAACAGCATGAAGATAACAATCGACGAAAATTCGGGATTTTGCTTTGGAGTTGTCTATGCCATACAAATGGCGGAGGACGAACTCGACCAAAATCATGAATTATATTGCCTGGGCGATATTGTTCACAACGACAAGGAGGTCGAGCGGCTCACAAAAAAAGGTCTGAAAACCATCGATCATGATGATTTCAGAAAGCTTCGTGATTGTAAAGTGTTGATCAGGGCACACGGTGAACCACCCGAAACCTACCAGATAGCTTTAAAAAATAACATCGAATTGATCGATGCCTCTTGTCCGGTTGTGCTAAAACTTCAAAACCGTGTGAGACACGCCTATGATAAGTTTAGTCCTGAATCAGGGGGGCAGATAGTAATCTATGGTAAACCAGGCCATGCAGAGGTGAATGCTTTAATGGGGCAAACAGGCGGGAAGGGAATAATCATTACAACCGTGGAGGATCTGGATAAGATAGATTTCACAAAACCGGTGACGTTATTTTCACAGACCACGAAAAGTACGGCGAACTTCTATAAGCTAAGAACTATGATCGAGGAAAGGATGGAAGCTGTTGGTAATGAGGATTTTACAGCCAACGACACCATCTGCAGACAGGTGTCCAACCGTGATGTACAGCTTCGCACTTTTGCGTTGCAGCATGATGTGGTCATATTTGTTAGTGGAAAGAAAAGTTCGAACGGAAAAGTACTCTACGAGGTATGTAATTCAATTAACCCCAACTCCTATTTCGTCACAGACGATCAGGAACTGAACCAATCCTGGTTCAAGAACGCCGATAGTGTAGGTATTTGTGGTGCAACCTCTACTCCTCTATGGCTTATGGAAGATGTAGCAAAACAAATTGGAACCTTCCCCTTAAGTTAAATTCGTTCTTTTTTAATTTTGTGATAAAAAAATATTACTTTTGCAGTCTTTTAAAATAAACGACTGTAGAACAAATTTATGGGAGAAGACAAAACAAAAGAGCCTACTCAGGACGAGTTAAAGGATCAAGCCGTGCCTGAGTCAGAATCAAAGGAACAGGCGCCTGCAACTTCAGAAGAAGTAAAAGAAGATGCTCCCGCATCTTCAAAAGAAGTAAAAGAAGATACTCCCGCCTCCTCGGAAGAAGTACATAAAGACACTCTGGCGTCTTTGGAACAAGAAAAAGACAGCAAAGACTCTAAGGGTAAAATGCCTTCATCTAAAGACGATTCGTTTAAAAAGAAAACCACCGCTTCCAGGAATAATAAGAAAAAGACTAAATCACCCGACGAAGAACCTGCCCGCGCGCACGATGACTTTGATTGGGATGTTGCTGAGATTGTAGAGGATTATTCTCCGGCTGAGAGAGAAAAGTATGCCAAGCTTTATGAAAGCACGCTTAACATTATCAATAAAAATGAGATAGTTCGGGGAACGATCGTTGCTATTACTGACAAGGACGTTGTTCTCAATATTGGGTTTAAATCAGACGGGTTAATACCGTTGTCAGAATTCAGGGAAGACAAGGATATCAAGGTTCAAGATGAGATTGAGGTCTTCGTTATCGATGAGGAAGACGCCCTGGGACAACTGGTACTTTCCAGAAAAAACGCAAAGCTGATAAGGGCTTGGGAACAAATTGTAACTGCATATAAAGAAGAAACTATTCTTGAAGGAACCGTGATCAGCAAGACCAAAGGCGGTATGGTAGTTAATCTGCTGGGTTTTGAAACATTTTTACCCGGTTCTCAAATCGATGTTAAACCTATCACAGACTACGATTACTATGTTGGAAAAGACATGGAATTCAAGGTTGTTAAAATCAATGAAGCGATCAGGAATGCGGTTGTTTCTCATAAAGCGATCATAGAAGGAGAATTAGAATCACAAAGGCAGGGCATCATAGCTAAGTTGGAAAAAGGCCAGGTCCTGGAAGGTTTGGTCAAGAATATTACTGATTTTGGTGCATTCATAAATTTAGGTGGAGTAGATGGTCTGCTTTATCTCTCTGATATTAGCTGGGGAAGGATCGGTCATCCAACAGAAATACTGGAATTAAATCAAAAGATAAATGTGGTGATCCTCGACTTCGATAATGAGAAGAAGAGAATATCACTTGGATTGAAGCAGTTACAACCTCACCCTTGGGATGTACTGGATGAGAAGTTAGTGGAAGGATCAAAGGTGAAAGGAAAGGTCGTGAACATTGAAGATTATGGCGCATTCCTGGAAATTATTCCGGGTGTAGAAGGATTGGTTCACGTCTCTGAAGGTTCCTGGGCTTTACAACCCATAAATCCGAAGGAATTCTTTACGGTTGGCGAAGAGCATGAAACAATTATCGTGACGATGAATCGCGAGGATCGTAAGATGTCTCTTAGCATTAAACAACTAACGAAGGATCCCTGGGATGATATAGAAAAAAAATATGCGGTGGATACGAAGCATAAAGGAAAGGTGGTTAGCGTATCGCATCACGGTGCTTTTGTAGCAATGGAAGAGGGAATAGGCGGTTTGGTTCATATATCGGATTTTTCCTGGATCAAGAAGATCAATCATCCGAAAGAATTTGTGAATGTTGGTGATGAGATTGAAGTTATTGTATTGAAACTGGATAAGGAAGACAGGAGATTATCTCTCGGTTATAAACAACTTCAAGAGGATCCATGGGATGGATTCAAGGCCGAGTTTAAGGTTGACTCTATACATCCGGGTACAGTACTTAAAGTTGATGGCAGGGAAGCTGTAGTTAGATTGCCTCACGATCTTACATTAAACATCCCTGCAAACGAGATCAAGAAAGAAGACGGAACGCTTGCTGCGGCTGATGAAGTATTGGATTTCAGGATAATAGAATTTGACAGAGAGAAGCGTAGAATACTGATCACTCATAAGGATCTGATCAAACCTGAGAAAACTGAAAAAGAAGAACCAAAAGCAGAAGACACAACAGAGACTAAACCGGCAGAACCTAAAAAAGAAAGAGCTCCAAAGAAATCAAAATCATTTAAGCCAAAGAGTTTTGGTGAAAAGAGTACACTTGGTGATTTAGAGGTTTTCTCGCAGCTTAAAGAAAAGATGAAGGGTGGAGGAGAAGAAGCAGAACCAACCGTTGAAACACCTGAAGATAAAACTGAGAAACCTAAAGAAGAAACTACTGATACTCCTGTCGAAGTTAAAGATGAAAAGGCAGTAGAAGCTAAGACTGGTACGGAAGATCCTGCTAAAGATGAAAAGGCAGCAGAAGCCAAGACTGGCACGGAAGATCCTGCTGCAGATGAAAAGGCAGTAGAAGCCAAGACTGGCACGGAAGATCCTGCTACAGATGAAAAGCCAGGGGAGAAAGAAGAAAAGCCAACGAAAAAGCCGGCTAAGACCACCAAAGCCAAGGCCACTAAAAAAGCTGCGAAGAGCACGGCGAAGTCCAAGAAAGACGACGATAAGAAGTAATTTAGCTCTGTTGTCACATCTTATTCTAATTTCTAATTGATAATGAACTACTGGCTCGTTAAATCTGATC
>JACZTA010000191.1 GCA_022573915.1 Bacteroidota bacterium
CCGGCTGATGTTAGAAGGGTTCTAAGCAATTATTCAAATTGTACACTAGATGATTTTATGACTTTGTTATCTCCCGCTGCCGAACCTTACCTGGAAGAGATGGCTTTTATCAGTCAGTATATAACCCGGAAGCGATTTGGGAATACCATACAGATGTACATCCCCATGTATCTTTCCAATGAATGTCAGAATATATGCACCTATTGTGGATTTAGCATGGATAACAAAATCAAACGGGTGACCCTCAACAGCGATCAGATCATGGAGGAGGTGGAAGTGATCAAATCTTTTGGCTATGATCATGTACTATTGTTGACAGGCGAGGCCAATGTGTCGGTAGGGGTCTCTTACTTTAAAAATGTATTGGAGCTGATCCGTCCACATTTTTCCAATATTTCTATGGAAGTACAACCGCTGGAACAGCAGGATTATGAGGAGTTAATGCAGCAGGGGTTGAGTACGGTGTTGGTTTATCAGGAAACCTATAAAAAAGACCGTTATAAAAGCTATCACCCGAAAGGAAAGAAATCCAATTTCAATTATAGGTTGGATACTCCGGACAGATTAGGCAAAGCAGGAATTTTTAAGATCGGGCTGGGGAGCTTAATAGGTTTGGAGGATTGGCGCGTAGAAGCCTGGCACGTTGCACAACATTTGGAGTATCTTGAAAAGCATTATTGGAAAACTAAATACTCTATCTCATTTCCGAGACTAAGGCCTGCACAAGGATTTGAGAATCTTGAAATTCATATTAACGACAAGGAGCTGGTGCAATTGATATGTGCCTACCGGATTTTCAATGAGAATCTTGAGTTATCCCTTTCAACGCGAGAAGATGAGACATTTAGAAACAACGCGGTTAATTTTGGGATCACTTCAATGAGCGCAGGTTCGAAAACGAATCCCGGTGGTTACGCTGCAGACAAAGAGTCTTTGGAGCAGTTTGAAATTAATGATGAACGCAACCCGGCTGAGATCGCAACCATGATCAAAAGCAATGGTTATGAACCGGTTTGGAAGGACTGGGATCGAATCATGGATGGATTTCCTATGGGGATGAATTAATTATGCCGGAAACAAAGCAAATATTGAGTGAAAACGAACTGAAGCGCTACAGCAGGAATATTCTGTTGTCGGAACTAGGCGTAGCAGGGCAGGAGAAACTTAAAAAAGCTAAAGTGTTAGCTATCGGAGCCGGTGGAATAGGTTGTCCGGTATTGTCTTACCTGGCAGCAGCCGGTGTCGGGCGGATAGGGGTAGTGGACGATGACGTCGTGGAAGAATCAAATCTACAACGACAGGTGTTATATACTCAAAATAATATTGGAAGTTCGAAGGCGATAGTGGCGGAACAGCGACTTTCGTTGATGAATCCCATGATAAAAATAGAAGGATTTAACATGAGATTTAGTCCTGAAGTCGCACTCGACCTGATAAACGATTACGATCTCGTTATCGATGGCTCAGATAATTTTCCCACCCGTTACCTGATAAATGATGCTTGTGTCAAGCTTGATAAACCATTTATTATGGGATCTGTTCAAAAATTCAACGGAATGGTTGGCGTCTTCAATCTGAATCAACCGGATGGAGCTAAAGGCCCGACCTATCGTTGTTTGTTTCCCAGTTCACCCGATCCGGAAAGTGCACCTGACTGTAACGAAACAGGTGTGTTGGGAGCATTACCGGGGATGATCGGTTCTATGATGGCGAATGAGACGATAAAGGTTATAGCCGACTTTGGGGAACCTTTATCCGGAAAGATATTGTTGGTGAATGTTCTTGATAATAGCTTCAATATTTTGAAATTAAAGCGAAATAAAATCGAGGTTTCAAAAATAGAAGAAGGCAGTTTATGGGAAACATCTGATTATGAAAATTTTTGTAATATTGGCAAAAATCCTGAAAAAATGATCAAGGAAATTACTCCAAAAGAACTCAAGGAAAAGATCGATAATAAGGAAGATCATCAGTTAATTGATGTGCGGGAACCTTACGAAGCGGATATTGTAAATATTTCGGGAGAGCTCATTCCAATGGGCGAGATCATGAAAAATGTCGATAAGATCGCGAAGGATAAACCGGTAATATTCCATTGCCGTTCAGGGGCGCGAAGTGCCCAGGTGGTTACCTTTCTGGAGGACAAACATCAATTCGATAATCTGTATAACCTGCAGGGAGGTATTTTGGCGTGGATCGATGAAATAGACGATTCCTTAACTAAGTACTGAACCATCTCCGGACACTTTCAACTTTATTTCTGAACCCAAAATAAAGGCGGTATTATTTTTTATATGCCCGGCGGGGAATCCAAAGCAAACAGGATAGGAATAATCAGCTATAGTATGGTTAATAATCTCTTCCGCACTCCATCCATAAGGGACGTCGTTGTCATTCATTTCAGTTAGCCCACCTACAACCAAACCCGCCAGATCTTTTAGTTTTCCGGCTCTCTTGAGGTTCATCATCATCCGGTCGATATGATATAGATATTCATCCAGGTCTTCGAGGAAGAGTATTTTGCCCGTGAGATCCATTTCTGAAGAGGTTCCGGATAGGGTGTGCAATAAGGAGAGGTTTCCACCAACCATTATCCCCTGTGCGTTGCCTTCCCTGTTTAAATCATGTTGATTAAAAGAGTACTCGATTTCCTCGCCGGCTAAAAGTTTCTGAAGGCTAATCCGGGCTTCCTCTTCAATATCTGCTAACTGGCTGGCCATGGACGCATGAATAGTGGGTATTTGAAAATTGGAGTGTATATGAGCATGTAATACCGTTATATCGCTATAGCCTATGATCCATTTTGGTGTTTTCACAAAAGCTTCAAAATTGAGCTGATCAACAATGCGAACGGTTCCATATCCACCCTTGGCAAATAAAATGGCTTTAATATTTTCATCATCCAGCATTTTCTGCAGATCACCGGTGCGCAACTCATCTCCACCCGCAAATTGATTATGCTCTGCACCTATCGTTTCTCCTGCATGAACCTTATAGCCCCAACCTTCCAGGATATCGATCGCAGGTTGGATCTCTTGTGAGCTGATCTTCCTTGCCGATGAAACAATTCCTATCGTATCACCTTGTTGTAAATTTGGAGGTTTGATCATAAACGGATATTGAAATTCCTTACCTTTGCGTCCCGGATTATTTAAACGAGAATATTTTAGGTGAATAAATATAAGAGATATTTGGTTACATCTGCGCTCCCTTATGCGAACGGGCCCCTGCACATCGGACAAATTGCCGGTGCGTATTTACCAGCAGACATTTACGTGCGTTATAAGCGCATGTGTGGCGAGGACATTAAGTTTATTTGTGGTTCGGATGAGCACGGTGTTCCAATCACGCTAAGAGCAAAGAAAGAAGGTATTGATCCACAGGAACTGGTAGATAAATATCATTTTCTTAACAAGGAGAGCTTCGAGAAGCTAGGAATAGATTTCGATATATATCACCGGACCTCCGACCCGCTGCATCACGAGACAGCTTCTGAATTTTTTACCACGTTGCATGAGAAAGGAGTTTTTTTTGAGAAAGAGTCGGAGCAATATTACGATGAGGAGGAGGAACAATTTTTAGCAGACCGGTATATCACAGGCACCTGTCCTAACTGCGCTTTTGAAAGAGCTTACGGCGATCAATGTGAGAATTGTGGTATCAGTTTGAGTCCGAAGGAGCTGATCAATCCTAAATCTGCATTAAGTGGTAATGATCCGGTTTTGAGGAAAACCACGCATTGGTATATTCCTTTGGACAAGCTTCAAAAAGAATTCCTTGGAGAGTGGATCGAAAGTCATAAGGATGATTGGAAGTCTAACGTGTATGGCCAATGCAAATCCTGGCTGGATCTTGGTTTGCACCCGCGCGCGGTTACACGCGACCTTAACTGGGGCGTGAAAGTACCTCTTAAGAAAGCGGAGGGCAAAGTTCTATATGTT
The DNA here is from genome assembly GCA_022573915.1 of Bacteroidota bacterium. Taxonomy (GTDB): domain Bacteria; phylum Bacteroidota; class Bacteroidia; order Chitinophagales; family JACZTA01; genus JACZTA01. The sequence goes on from JACZTA010000191.1 coordinate 3,942, forward strand.
TGGTTTGATGCCCCGATCGGATACATATCGGCTACTAAAGCTTTGACAGATAAGTGGGAGGATTATTGGAAGGATGAAGAAACCAAGCTGCTTCATTTTATCGGTAAGGATAATATTGTTTTTCATTGCCTGATCTTTCCTGCGATGTTAAAGGTGCATGGCGATTATGTGATGCCGGAAAACGTTCCGTCAAATGAGTTTATGAATATGGAAGGGGAGAAGATCTCTACCTCACGTAACTGGGCTGTTTGGGTACATGAATACCTGGAGGAGTTCAAAGGCAAGGAAGATGTGCTTCGTTACGTATTATGCGCGAATATGCCGGAGACCAAGGACAGTGATTTTACGTGGAAGGATTATCAGGCTAAGAATAATAATGAGCTGGTTGCCATACTAGGCAATTTCATCAACCGGACTTTGGTGTTATGCCAGAAGTATTTTGAAGGGAAAGTACCTTCTCGGATGGATTCAAATGATGATCTTGCAAAAGAGATCAGCGGGTTCGGCAAGAAGGTAGGGGATCATATTGAACATTACCATTTCCGGGATGCGTTGAACGAGATGATGAACCTGGCCAGGTTGGGGAATAAGTACCTGACAGACAAAGAGCCATGGAAATTGATCAAGGAGAGCGAAGAGCAAACGGGTCATGTGTTGAATGTATGTTTGCAGATAGCTGCAAACCTGGCGATCCTCATCCGGCCTTTACTTCCTGGAACGAGTGATAAAATAGGACAAATTTTAAATTTCAGTCTTGAAAAACTGAGTTGGAAAGATATTGGTTCCGTGGACATAGTAGAAGCTGGACAAAAAATAAATGAGCCTGAATTACTTTTCCAAAAAGTAGAGAATGATGTGATCGAAGCTCAGATCGCAAAACTTGACAGATCCGGTCTGGACTCCAACGATTCAAAAAACAATAATAATTTTAAACCTATGATAAACTTTGAAGATTTCTCAAAACTGGATATCCGCATTGGTACGGTGGTGGATGCAGAGAAGATAGAGGATGCTGACAAACTCCTCAAACTCACTATTGACATCGGGTCTGAAAAAAGGACGATCGTTTCAGGTATTGCTGACCAGTTCAAACCTGAGGATATTAAGGGTAAACAGGTCAGCGTTCTGGTTAATTTAGAACCGCGAAAACTAAAAGGAGTAGAATCGCAGGGGATGGTGTTATTGGCAGAAGATGATGAGGGGAAGATGACTTTTATCGTGACGGATAGTAAAATGAAGGATGGGAGTGTGGTTAGTTAATTAAAGCAAGGGTGGGAAGGTCCAAGACTGCATTTTCACTTAATGTTAAATTTCAGAGGAAATCCGGGAGTCTTGAACCAGCGCGAGAAGTCCTCATTAATAATTAGATAAACAAATAATTAAATAAGTTCCTAGTTTGACCGCATAATTCAAGGGGAATGAAATGATTATATAGTTTATTAGTATTGGCCCCATAGTTCAAGGGATACCTGCCTGCATCGACTTCGCGTAGCGCTTCGGCGGAGCAAAGCCGGCAGGCAGGGAATTGAAGTTTCCTAAGAATGAAATGATTATATAGTTTATTAGTATTGGCCCCATAGTTCAAGGGATAGAATAGAAGTTTCCTAAACTTTAGATCCAGGTTCGAGTCCTGGTGGGGCTACGAGAATATTAGTGTAAGTAGTTGATATAAAAGCAATTATAGCAACACTAAACTAGGAGGACTGTAACTATACTGAAACTATTGTTATAATACCGTGTTTGATTGAATATATATGTACTGAATCTTTCCGTCAAGGTCATTGAATATACTAATTGATTTTATCCCCTCAATGTTTTCCCAAGCCAATCTTCCTTTTGCTTTAATGGTTGGTTCCTTTTGTTCAATTCCAAGAGCTTGTATCAGGTTCTTATTTCGCGTAAGATGGTCGACTTTGTAGATTGTTATCCAATCGGCCAAACCATTGATAAAAACAATTTCAATTTCACCATCCTTATAAAAGTATTTATCGCATATATTATCCTTACACCCAACTCCACTTACTTTTGTTTCCTCTTTTGAAGTATATGATCCTAAGATTTCTTCAACTTCTGAAAGTGGTTTTCCAGCGATGGATTTAACATCTACTATTTGTTCAACGGATACAATTTCTTCAGTCTTGTCCGCTTCATTTTTTGGTAAATTGCAATTAACAATAAATAAACTCATTGCAAGTGCTACTAAGATTAAGTTTACTTTCATTATTAATAAGGTGACTCCTTTTGAATTTTGACTCAATATAAATTTACCCTTTTTCATCATTCAGATTTCATTCTGCTCGCTTAAATAGGTTTTCTTTCTTGTCTTTATGTAAAACAGGTGCTGAAATGCGGGTTTTATCCGAAGGTGTCCAGCCGAACTTAGCGATACAAGAGGCTAATATCTTTTGTTGCTCTGCCCAAATAGAAACACTAGGATTTTTAACCTTATTTCCTTGCACATTTAGAATGGTTACTCCACTTTTATGGAAATCATCCTCGCATTCGTGCATAATGTGAAGTGCCGTACAATACGATCTAAGAGTTTCGATGTACTCACCGCAAAACATTCCTAACTTAACTAATCCGGTTGCCCTTGCGTACCACTCTTTAGAAACCTTCTCAGACCAGTGTATATCAGGATTGGGAATTGCTTTTATCGGTTCAAGTTGCATTTCATCGCTCAAGATACGGTCATTACGCAGTGTTCCTTGCATTTTCTTTATTGCTGTGGGTTTGGGGTGTGGACTTGCCATATATTTTAATCCTTATAAGTTGACACCGAATAAACTCGATTAACCAACCGCTTGTAAGATTCTGAGACTGTAGCTTTTTGGATAGCCCTTCCCATTAGATTTTCAATAGCTTCAACTAATACCAAAAATTTCGATTAACCAGTCGCTTGCGGGTGTGTACCCTCTTAGCTTTTTTAGATGCGCAAATCCATGCAGGTATTTTCTCTTCTCCTGCCCTACTCCATTCGTCAACTGTTACCGAATGAAAGATAGAATCACCATTTCTGTACATATATTAACTACAAGTCTTCAAGAATTTTACTTTTATCAAACTCTGTAAACATTTCTTTTATAATTCGTAGTTCTTCATCATTTTCAGCAAACTCCTCAATTATACTATCGAGCTCTTTTAAAGCTCGTTCCTTTTGGTCAAGAAATAAATATACGAAAACTATTTAACCGAATTGAATTTTATTCTTCTTATGCCAACGTCGCATAATCTGGCATTGCGCTGATTTTAGTGTCAAAACGACCTAAAAGTGTAAGCCTTGAGAGCCAGTTCCCGCAAGGGTATCCCGGTTCAAATATCCCAGACTTTTAAGGTCTGGATTTGGGAGTCCGGGCGTTGGCGTTTTTATTTATCAGCTTTACTCAATTCATCAATGGATTTCTCAATATCCTCTAAAGTCTTTCCCCTGATCTTGAGTCCTTTTTTCTTTCTAAATGTAAACATCAAAACTAAGATAAAAAATAAAGCTGCAATAAATCCAACTATTGCATATGCCTTGATTGGATCCTTTTCTTCATCAATTATTGTTGTGATAAGCACCTTTTCTTCTTGTACTTCCTCTTTTTGTTCTTCTTCAATTACTTCTTCAGGTTTTTCTGTTTCTAAAGCAACTTCTTCGGTTTTTTCTTCTTCAATTACTTCTTCAGGTTCCTCTTCAATTACTTCTTCAATTTCTTCCTCTTCTGGAA
>JACZTA010000010.1 GCA_022573915.1 Bacteroidota bacterium
TAAGGACGCTCGTTTGGAATACAGGATCATTATTGATAGCAGTAATGAGAACTCGAAACCGTATACTATTAATGTGCCAACAACCAACACTGGAAGCAATAAGAATGCTGAAGTTACGATGCCCCTGAATATTGGCACATCTATTAAAAATCCTTTTATCATTCCGGGTCTGAAGAAGGTTAGCATTGATTCTCAATTGAATTCCAATTATACTTTCGAATCGTTTATTGAGGGTGATTGCAATAGGTTAGCGCGTTCAGCGGGTTTCGCGGTTACAACCAGGCCCGGAGCCACTTCCTTTAACCCATTAGTAATCTATGGAGGTGTTGGATTAGGCAAGACACACCTGGCACAAGCTATTGGGAATCAGTTCAAAGCGCATTTTAACAATAAAAATGTGCTGTATGTAACTTCCGAAAAGTTTACGAATCAGTTCATCGATTCTTTGAAGAATAGTTCGGTCAATGATTTTGTGTACTTCTATCAAATGATTGACTTGCTTATCATGGATGACATCCATTTTTTCGCTAATAAAGAAAAAACACAGGATCTTTTCTTCCACATTTTCAACCACTTACATCAATCCGGCAAGCAATTGGTACTGACTTCTGACAAACCACCGAGAGATCTGGAAGGAATTGAAGAAAGATTATTATCAAGGTTTAAATGGGGGTTAACTGCTGATCTGCAGGCTCCGGATTTTGAAACCCGGGTGGCAATACTTGAAAAGAAAATGTATGCGGACGGAATCGAAATGCCGAAAGATGTTGTCGAATTCATCGCTTATAATATTTCTTCTAATGTGAGAGAATTAGAAGGCGCATTGATCTCCTTATTGGCACATTCTTCTCTTAATAAATCTGAGGTTGACTTAAACCTTGCAAAGAAGATCGTAAAGAATTTTGTCAAGAACATTTCACGTGAAATTTCAATCGATTTCATTCAGAAAATAATCTGCGAGTATTTCAAGGTTCCGGCAGAGTTATTAAAAGACAAAACCCGGAAACGCGAAGTAGTTCAAGCCAGGCAACTTTCCATGTATCTTACAAAGAATCTTACCAAGAATTCACTCAAGGTGATCGGGCAATATTTCGGCGGCCGTGACCATAGTACGGTGATCCACTCATGTCAAGCCATTCAAAATCTCATGGATACCGATAAAAAGTTCAAAGAATCGGTGGTGGAAATTGAGAAGAAGATTCAGATAAGTACGAATTGAGGATGAAGATGAGAATGAGAATGACTATGAGCCTTTAGTTCATACCTGCAGTCTTTCTTGTGGAGCGTATTAGTCCCAGAAGCATCTTAGATATTTCTTCATATTGGTCATAGATGATTCTATAAATCTGGCCATCCATTGAATATTGTCTTTTTATTATTTGCAATATTGCCACGCATTCAAAGGTTGAACTTCTAGCTATGATAAAAAACTTTTGTTTGTCCTTAATTCCAACTCGCCCAGTTCCTTCAGCTAAATTTAATGCAATACTTGTTGAAGCTCGTTTCCACTGATCTTTAATAAACAAATCTATCATTTTGTTAGAAACCAAATACCGTAATACTGAAAAGTTTACATCTTGTATTAAGACGTAGACTTTTAATTTTTCGAATGGGAACATGCTACCAATATACCTTCGCTTCATTGCTAGTACAACTTAAAACTAGCAATTGATGAAACGAAGTTCTCATTCTCATTCTCATTCTCATTCTCACTCTCACACCCCCTCCTATTTGAATTTAAAACAATTCTTAAACTCTTTCCCGCCTTTATCATTATTTCCACATGATTTAATAAAATAAGATAATGTTGCCCCGCCAAACAGGTAATAATCCGTGGCAAACTGATTACCTATCCAAAGGGGATAATCGAGTTCATCAGTGAAAGACCTGGCTGCGATGGCTTCTAATCCGAGTGCAAAATTATTGCGGAAGATATATTTAATCCCTAATCCAACCGGTATGGAAATGCTGTATCCAGCAGTTGTACCGGTGTTGGCAGCGTCAGCACTGTATTGAGGAAATGAAACACTGGCATATTGAAACAGAGATGCCCCGATCGTTAAATAAGGTAAAAAGTTGTCGGTGCAGGCATCAAAATCCTGCATTGCATATATTATTCGAACACCACCTTCTGTGATCTGCGATGAAAACTGGAGATTTCTATTTATTGCCCATGCTTGATTCAGGTTCGCATCTCTGCCGGTCAGTATATATTTATTGTACTGGAGACCTATACCCAGACGCCTTGAAAAATAATAATTGGCAAAAGCTCCGGTTGATAACTGCGTTTCCGCTAAAGCAGGAAAATTAGGTGCTGCATCTCCTAAATAGTTATCTCCTCCAGCTCTTACGCCTATTTCAAAGGACTGCGCATGTGAGATTATTCTAATGGTTATTCCCATAATTAATAGAATGATTCGCTTGCTCAGCAAAGAACGATTGATTTTCAAAAATGTCATGGGGCAATAGTTTTAAACGTGAATATTAGTTGCGACTAATACTTATACACATGAGCGGGCAATTACCCTGACAAGATTGGGAGTGGGAGTGAGAGTGGGATTGGGAGTGGGAGTGAGAGTGGGATTGGGATTGGGAGTGGGAGTGAGAGTGGGATTGGGATTGGGAGTGAGTTCGAGAGGTAGATATTATTATGCACCAAAATATTAAAGAGTATTTTTATTCTAGTTCGCAAGGATTTAAGAAAAAGGAAGATGAACAAGAAAATTACCTGGGCAGTACTGGCATTATCGGTTTTCATCCTTTCTTTTCATTATATAATGATCTATTCCGCTACACCACCTGCATCAAGAACGGGTGCACCCGGTGAACTTACTTGTGTCTCATGTCATGGTTCATTTGCACTTAACAGTGGCACCGGAAATATTTCTTTTTTGCTCAGTGGAAGTGTAAACTGCTATATGATAGATTCAACCTACACAGTTACTGTTGAAGTAACGGATCCTACAAGAGTTGAATTTGGATTTGAAATTACTGCCCTAGATAGTAATAATAATATGGCAGGAAGTTTTATAGTGACTAATGCGGCAAATACTACTTTTCTAACCGGCATAGGACGACAATATATTAGTCACAAATCTTCAGGTTCTAATAATGTATGGTTATTTGACTGGACAGCACCCAGTTCCAATATTGGTCCAATTTCTTTCTACATAGCAGGAAATGCTGCAAATGGAAACGGTAGCACATCAGGTGATTATATTTATACCGATACTTTTTCCATTGCTCCTCCTCTCACAGCTTTCGCAGGAAATGATACGATAATATGTGGCGGTGCCGGCGCTACTATAGGCGGTTCACCAACTGCCACAGGGGGTACCGGCCCTTTTACTTATTTGTGGAGCCCGCTAACCGGTTTAAACAATACAAGTATTGCCAATCCTCTTGCAAGTCCGACATCTACTACGAGTTATACAGTGACGGTAACAGATGCCAATGGTTGCTCTGATACAGACATAATAACAGTTACGAACAATCTCACAGCTAATGCAGGTGGTGATGTAACGATGTGCGATGGAGACAGTACTGCGATCGGTGGTTCACCGACCGCTACAGGCGGCACCGGCCCTTTTACTTATTTGTGGAGCCCGGCAACCGGTTTGAACAGTTCAACTATTGCCAACCCAACCGCCACTCCGACATCCACTACCGGCTATAGTCTAACCATAACCGACGCAAATACTTGTAATGACACAGATACTATCACCGTAACGGTAAGTCCAATTCCAACAGCAGATGCGGGAAGTGATACGGTAATATGCAATGGAGATAGCACTAGTATTGGAGGTTCACCGACAGCTACAGGAGGTACCGGTCCTTACACTTATTTGTGGAGTCCGGCAATTGCTTTAAATGATACAACTATCGCCAATCCTGTCACAAGTCCGGCATCCACTACTAGCTACAGCCTGACAATAACAGACGGAAATAGTTGTACTAACACAGATACAGTAACCATCACGGTAAATCCAATTCCAACAGCTGATGTGGGTCCTGATACAATAATTTGTCAGTGTACTTCTGTATTCATTAATGGAAATGCTTCCAACGGAACCGTATCTTGGAGTGATCAAGGTGCCGGTGGAGTATTTAATATTCCAAATATTGAAAATCCGGATTATACACCACCCTGCAACTCAACTGGAATAATCTGCCTTATCATGACTGTAACCGATACGTCTGGATTATGTGGAAGCGCTTCTGATACTGTTTGCATCACGATTAATCCTATCCCAACAGCAAATTTTGGTTTTACTGATTCTGTCTTAACCGTAAGTTTTTCTGATTCATCCCTAAATGCAGCCACTTGGTTCTGGGATTTTGGAGATGGAGATACTTCGATTTTAACAAACCCTAAGCATACTTATTCCACCGATGGAACATTTCGAGTATGCTTGATAGTTGTTAATGCCTGCGGCTCAGATACCAGCTGTGATTCGGTTACCGTACTCTTTACCGATATTCAAATGAATAATCTGCAAAACAGCATTAAAATTTACCCCAATCCGGCAAGTGGCCAACTTTTCATACGTATAAGTAATACAGGAAGCCAGACTATTGATATTGCTATCGTTGATGTGATGGGAAAAGTTGTAATCAGAAAAGAGATGGAACCATATTTTGGGACGATACAGGAATCAATTGATATAAGTGAATTAGCAAGCAGGATCTATTTCTTAAGGATTAGTTATAACGATAGAGTTGAGGTTAAAAAGATCGTTGTTTACTAGATTAAGAAAAGGCTGGAAATAACAGTGTTTTACTTGCACATCTCGTTTTCATTGATTTTTCTTAATTTTGCACGCTCGGGAGAGGTGCCTGAGAGGCCGAAAGGAACAGTTTGCTAAACTGTCGTTCTGAGCAATCGGAACCGCGGGTTCGAATCCCGCCCTCTCCGCCTTCGCTCACCTTCTCCGCCAGCTGGCGGAGAAGGTGAGCTTCTTGACAATCATAGGAGCTTCACCAAGTTGTTATAAGGTGAACTGCGGCGGATATGATCCGCCAGGGAGATTGAGTTTGAGTTTGAGTAAAATGACACACTCACACTCCAACTCACACTTTCTCCCGGGGTGTAGCGCAGCCCGGTTAGCGCGCCTGCTTTGGGAGCAGGAAGTCGCGAGTTCGAATCTCGCCACCCCGACTACGCCTGCCGAAGCTTTAGCGAAGGCAGGCTGAGTGAAATTAACTACTCGTTATATCGTAGGTTTCAGCCACCTCAAAGTGCAGGCTCCGTCGGGCGACGCCCGACCTAGGTTTTTCTAACCGTTTACCCTCAACTTGAGATTACCGACTGAAACGAGGTAATCACGTCATCCCGACAAATTGAAACCTACCAGGACACAGAATAAAGACTTAATTGAAAGAATTGCTTGGGATAATTTACCTGCTTAAGGCCCTATGAAGATTTTCATTGAATAATGAATTTACCCTGGCAGGATAGCCCGTTACCATTGCTGAGCTTGAAAATATAAACACCTCTCGGCAAATCTTTTCGCCTAATAGGGATTACATTGGAATAGACCGACTCCATCTCCATCACCATTCTACCATGTATATCATAAAGACGGAGGCTACCATCACTTATGGGTTGATTGGCTACTAAGTGTGCTTGGTCATGAAACGGATCAGGATAGATCAAGGCACTTAGATTCTGATCTCCATTAGGGAATTCCTCTAATCCTGAGTAAAAGGTGGAAGTTATAGTATCCGTGTAAATGGGGTAATTGAAATCAAAATAGATGGCTGCGTGGTTACTGACTTCTGAGTTAGTAGCCAAGCCTTGTAGAGGTTTTATGGAATATCGAACAAAACCATGACTTAGCAGCTCATTGGTGTTACTATCGGGTAAAAGGATATTTTCAAAGTTCCAGGCGACCCAACTATTATCCATAACCATAAACGTATAGGAATGGCTGGAAGCGAGGGTATTGAGTGTTGTCAAATCCAGGCTGAAATCAATCTGGTCAAGAATTTTGACATTAAACGCAGTATCAGTACCTGTATTTTGAAAACGGACTGTATAGGTTAGTAAATCTGTTTCATATGGGATATTACCTGTCTTTCCAACTCCTGCAGGATTAACCTGTTTGTCGTTGGGATCATATGAACCTACTACTGTATCATTCTCCATGACTATATTGTTTGCAGGGTTTTCATCATTTGAAACAGGGTCAATCGTTGCCAAGGAACTTACACCATCACCGAGAGTAGTACTTATATCAACTTTGAACGTCACACTAAAACTTCTTGTTTCAAAAGGTACCAGATTGGAGTAATTCCAGCTGATCGTTTGATTCATATAACTGTTGTAAGGCGTAGTTGTCGATTGATATTGCAGTGCACTGTCATGCTCCAGTTCTATGGTTCCACTCTTGGTCACCGTTCCCACATTCTTATAGGTAATGTTATATGTATATTGAAATCCAGGTCTAGGAGGGATAACAGAGGTTAGGGTAATCATAAGGTCAGATATATTGGCTGTAGCTTCCATTGCAAAATCCTTTGAAGTAATCTTTGTACCCTTTGATACGGTAACGTTATAAGGACTGGAGGGACAAATTAGGTTGTAATATGTGGGTGGATTCGGGAAAGAGATACTATAATTTCCAGTATCCATCATTGTCCAAAAGTAACCGGTATCGTTGGTAGATCTCAATGATGTACCTGGCGAGATGCTGATCATTTGATTGGGTAAACCAATTTCGCCCTGATCTTGAACACAATTCTTATTCGCATCAACATATATGACTCCTGAAATCGAACCACAGTCATTATAATCACATAGCTGAATAAGATTATTCATGGTATTTCCACAAGAATAGCCTATCTGGCCGCAAGCATACAATCGGCCATTATAGATAACCAGATCCCGGACAGCACCCGGCCACCCATTGAATCCTACTCCTGTCATAACTTCCCATGTGGAGCCATTCCATCGGATAAAACCCTCTGCCATTTGCCCATTCACAAAAGTTGATCCTAGAGAACCTGCATACAAGGTTCCTTTATAAATCTCAAAATCCCAAATACCATTTAGCCCACCACTGGTTGGTACGCCACATGAAGTCCAATTAGTGCCATCCCACCTTGCCATGCTTTTTATAAGGTTTCCTCCAAATGAGTTTATATTGTTTCCATAAACAAAAACTTCACCATTATAGGCTACCATTTCCTTTATAATGCTGTTGGTTCCCCCACCTACATCGGACCAACTACTACCATCCCATTTAGCTAAGTTACTAACAGTAGTACCTCCGGCGCTAGTAAATAGGCCTCCTGCGTATATATCTCCATTATGATTTGTTATTGTTTCGACTATCCCAGATCCGATCCCTGTTCCAAGAGCAGACCAGGCGGTACCATCCCATTTAGCCATTCTGCCATAACTATTTCCATTAATACTTGTAAATGTACCGCCAGCATAGAGGTCGCCGTTAAACACGTGAAATACGAGTACAGGGTTATAGGATTTACCTCCCATGGTTACCCAATTTGTTCCATCCCATTTGGCAATACCATAGGTGTCCGGAATACTGTTCACATGAGAAAAGGAACCTCCTATATAAACTTCATTATTGTAAGCAATCATTGCCAAAATAGGAACGCCGCTTGTATTAATGTTAGATTCAAATTTCCAGGTGACACCATTAAAACTATATAGTTTAGATTCATTGATACTTGTATCTATGGTTAAAACATAAAGAGTTCCATTACTTTCAATCATATGTAAAACTTGCCATGTCGAAGCGGGTAAGTTATGCTCAACAGGAATCCAATTTTCAGCTAAACAGTGCTGATTCTGTGCAAATAATGAAGGCCGGAGGCACGTTACAATAATAATCAGGACAGAAAGTGCTAATTTTCTTTTCATAGTAATTAACTTCCTATTTGGAATAGGTGGAAGTACTTATGTAAGATAATGAATAATTTGAGGTGTATCAAAATTAAATAGGGGTTAATGGAAGACCTCTTTTTCTCGACATAAATTTTCCATAAAACGATAAATAATTTGCGTATGTTGTTGCGTGTTTGGTGTTCTTTTTTGGTTTGATATGAAAAGAGTGGTAGTAAGAAATCAAGTTATTTCAACCATTTCAGACCATATAGATTCATATTGATACATTAAACAGCTGCTTTGGGAGCCCGCCTACACAAAAGTTACGGCGGACAAGCAGGAAGTCGCGAGTTCGAATCTCGCCACCCCGACTACGCTCACCATAGCTCCGACTGAAAAGAGGAGCGAAGGTGAGCTTCGTGAGCCATAAAATACTTTTTCTCAAATCTCAAGGGTGGGCTTCGTCGGGCATGCCCGATCTTCCGAAATATTACTCTGACTGAAAGGAAGAGCAACGGCGAACTTCGTCGGGCAATAGCCGACCTTGACTTTTCTAACAGTTCATGCTCATCCTGAGATCACCGAGCGAAGCGAGGTAAGCTCGCAGCAGCGTTTTTTTGGTTTGTATCCCCACACTAGAGATCACCGACCAAACGGAGGTAGTCTTGCGGAGCATAAGTCCGAAGTCGCACATTCGCAAAACTCTAAATACATATCTAGAAAAAAATGTAGTGGTAGTTAAAAGCTACCCTCTTATCCATCCATAGCGAGCACGCTACGGACAAGGGGGCCGTCTGCGGGCAGTTGTGGTTTACCTTCACATACTGCTACATTTTAACGACAACCTCCTTCATACTGAAGGTTAGCTGGCATCACTTAGTCCGTATTTCGGTAAGCAGATTCTGCTTCATCACTTGGGCCGAAAACGTCAATCCATGGATTTTGTGATGGATCATGTGCAGGATTCATTGGGTCGTAATTCCAATCTCCCATCGCTAAATCATCTACTCCATAATTTTGATGGAAAAAGTCGTCCTCATCAACATCTTCATAATGCTCTGCATCAATGTCGCCATCACCAATTTCATCATAATCTAGTCTTGTGTGTGTTGTTATTGTATTGGCTAACGGATTTGCTACTAAACCAGCGCGTTCCTTCACTATATTTATTACTCTCGTTCTTTCCACAGAATTACCATTTAAATTCCATTCTTCATCAATAAAAATTCCAATGGAAAAGCTAAGTATATTCGTTTGAGTTGTACGCGACAAAAGCTCCTGTTCAATAATGTGAATATATCGCCGAATTTTTTTTGACTGGTTTTCCAAGATTCTCATTGACCAATCAGATTGTTTCAAAGAGTTATAAAAACCTAAGACATTCCCAGGTGGAAATTTTTTAAAGTAAAAATTCAACAACTTGGTTAAATCTTCATAAGTCAATGGGTCAGTATATTGGTATAAAAATTTCATGGTAATTTTATTTAACGTTTACGAACGTATTTGAGCAATGAAGTTTTTAGCAAATCTTTCACCATATTGAATCTAAATAGTTGTCAACTATAATGAGACCGGGTAATTTTGATCCTTCACAGCTTAAAATAACACTTTTCCCTAATACATTACTAACTAATACCATCCAGCCGCCATGCATCATGCGTCATGCCCCATGCTCTCTCGTTTACTCCGATGACATTTCCATGCGCAAGAAGCCCGAACTAAGTTTATAATTCTTAATTTCGCACCTTCTTATGAAGCAGAAAATAAAATTTATAAACGAGGATCAATCTAATTTCTACCCTACCCTACAGGCGAGAGTGGACGCGTACTTCGAAGAGAAAGGTATTTCGAAACATGCAAATGCCTTCATGATCTTTAAGACCTCCTTTTATTTAGGTGGACTTATATTGTTTTATTTGCTGATCATGTCCGGGTGGTTTACTCCATTAGGTATGCTTGGACTAGCCGCGATCCTTGGATTATTCACAGCATTTATAGGATTAAATGTGAGTCATGATGCAATTCATGGTGCGTTCTCATCCAATGCAAGGGTGAACAAATTAGTTGGCACCTCATTTAATTTCATGGGTGCCAACGATCATATGTGGGCGATCATGCATAATATTGTTCATCACACGTATACCAATATTCCAGGCCATGATGAGGACATAGAACCTGTTCCCATCTTGAGATTATCTCCTGACAAAGAACTAAAGAAAATTCATCGCTGGCAGTATATTTATGCATATCCATTCTATTGCCTGGCTTCTTTATCCTGGGTGTTCATGAAAGATTATGTCAAGTTCTTTCAAAAAGAAATAGGTAATTATGAGAACAAGACACACTCTTTTGGAGAGTATTTCAATCTATTCTTTTTTAAGGCAGTTTATTACACCTTATTCCTGGTGATTCCCCTCGTGTTCATCCCACTTCCATGGTATCAAATTTTGCTTGGATTCGTGGTGATGCACGCATTTGGTGGGTTCACGCTTGCCATCGTTTTTATGCTGGCACATGTTGTAGAAGGACCGGAATTTCCTGAACCGGATGATAAAGGAATCATTCACAAAGCATGGGCAGTACACCAGATGGAAACCACCGCAAATTTTGCCAGAAATAATCCCGTGGTTAACTTCTTTTGTGGTGGATTGAACTTTCAAATAGAGCATCATCTCTTTCCGCGCATGTGCCATGTACACTATAAACCTATCTCCGGAATAGTAGAAAAAACCGCAAAAGAGTTCAATCTCCCGTACTTCGATAATCCAACCTTCTTTGGAGCAGTTCGGTCTCATACCCGTTTGCTAAAGCGACTTGGTCAACCGGCCTGATCCCTGTAGCCCGGCAACTGTACTTAACATCAAGTTCCAATATATTTTTGTTAATTTGCATATAGCTATGCTCAAAAAGATAACTTTCTTGAGTCTGTGTATTTTCCACTTTGCCTTCCTCAGTGGGAGTGCACAAGACATTCACTTTAGCCAGTTTACGGCGTCTCCTCTGAACATCAATCCTGCAATGACCGGTGTATTTAACGGTGATTACCGGGTTATTGCCAATTACAGGAACCAATGGGGCAGTGTGATCGTGAATTCTTTTGACACCAGGGCTCTCTCAGCAGACTTCTCCCTTTTTAAGGGCAAGATGGGCAAGGATTTCGTTGGAGCCGGCCTTTCAATTTTTTCTGATAAAGCAGGTGCATCTCAGTACGGTACACTACAAATTTCCGGCTCACTATCTTATAACAAGGCTTTAAATTCTTTCGCGAACCAATATCTTTCGATGGGCATCCAGATGGGATATGCGCAACGATCGATTAACTTTTCGAATCTGCAGTTTGGAAGTCAGTACGATGGACAGCAATTCGATCCTAATATTACCTCGGGTGAAGGATTTGGGTCAGGTTATTCTTTCCTCGACTTTTCATCGGGTTTACTTTGGTATTATTTCATCAACAGCAGGTTGAATGTTTACTCGGGTGTTTCTTTGGCTCATATAAACCGGCCGAATCAGTCGTTTTTCTCGAACACTTCCGACCGGTTGTATTCAAGAATTGCGGTCCAGGCCGGAAGTGAGATCAAAACCAACAGCAACTTCTCCTACCTGCCTGCGGTTTTACTTTTACGGCAAGGCCCAAGCCAGGAGATTGATTTGGGTACATATGTGAAATATGAAGTCGATGCTGCCAAGGCCACAGCATTCTATGTGGGTGCCTGGGGCAGACTTGCTTCTCCGTTTGCGGATGCTTTAATGTTTTCGACCAAAATTGATTATAGAGGATTTTCTCTTGGGATAAGCTACGACGTAAATGTTTCGAGTTTAAACGTAGCCACTAACAAAAGAGGAGGACCGGAACTGGCCTTAACATATATAGGAAATTTCGGGAAGGATGATGGTACAATGACCCGACCGGTAATTTGTCCGAGGTTTTAAGCAGATAAGTTGTGATTACTCGCCGAATTTAGATCTCTTCGTAGCTGAATAATTGATCTTTAGCGCATTTGCCTTTCTTAGTTCCAGTTTGACATCGGTCACAATACCCATTTTGATATCCCTGTCTACTCGAAGTGAAACGGTCATATAAGGCCTCAATTTTTCCGGCAGCTTCTTCCTTTCGTTCTCTACCCATGGTCCGATCTCAGTAAAAGATTTGAATACATCGTTTAGTTGTATCCGAGGTGCATTCCCCCATTTAGCTCTAAGCTTAGCCTTGGGTACACCAATATAAACATAGCTTACCAAATGCTTTTTCTTAAGTTTTTGAAGCTCAGTTGCCTGTGGTACCTTGATCTCTAATTGTATTTCTTCCGTTCTCATTACCACCACCATCATAAAAAAGAACAGTAGAATGAATATAATATCGGGCAGGGATGACGTATTAATCTGCGGACTGGCTTCGTTTTGCTTTTTACCGAATTTTGACATTATTCTCCTCCCAGATCTTCAGGTTCTGCTTCCGATATCCTAATCGGATAAATATCTTTAATTATTCTTTTCTGCTCAATTACCAGTTCACCGTATTTTTTACCGTATCGTTTCAATGACTCATCATCCCTTAACTCATTATAAGCAGCCTTCAATTCGTTTTGCACCTGAACATAGAAGTCATAGGATGTACCCCGGTCATTCTTCAATGATACAACCGCATCCTCAGGTGAAATCGCCAAATCAAGGCGTTGAAACGGATTCGCCAAGAATTCTTTAGTGGCTTCCCTTAGCGCTTCAATTCGCATCAGTTTATCCTCCACCAACATTCTATCCCGTGAATCTATTGCAATGCTCCAAACATTTCTTTGCTCAACATCGACTTCTATGATAGCATCCGGATCCAAGGGTGGGAGCTTTACGTTAAGGCCTTTATCGATGTCCATGGTAGTGGTCATCAGGAAAAACAAGAGCATCAAGAACGCAATATCGGCCAAGGAACCGCCATTGACATCTCTGGAAGGTCTGCTTTTTCCTTTTGCCATTATTTCCTGAATAATTTAGATACCTCGGAATACCCCAGGGCAAGTGTTGCAGATGCGATTAAAAATACCATGGTTACCAGACCGCCCTCGATCAACTTTGAAGTAACGCTTCCGATATTATATTGTTTCATGTGCGTCGTTACTTCGCTTGAAGAAGCACCCCAACCAATAATAAATATTAAAAGCATTACCCCAATTGCTGCCAATGTCTTCGAAGATTTACGCGGGTCACGTATGATGCCAATTGAAGAACCCCAGAGGGCCGCAAGAGTCGCTGCAGCAATCAGAACGAATGCTAAAATCAGGCCCCCAACAATCATAAACCATCCAAAATCTGAACCTGTATAACCAAATCTTTCCATGATAATTAGTTTTGTTCCCTTGGATTATTTAGAAACGCTGTGTTTGGTTATTAAATCAACCAGGGTGATGGAAGCATCTTCCATATTATTAACGATGTTATCAATCTTAGAAACAATATAATTATAAAAAAGCTGCAGAATTACCGCTACGATCAATCCTGCCAATGTCGTTAACAGTGCAACCTTCATACCATTTGCAACTATACTAGGGGAAATATCATCAGCAATGGCAATATCATTAAACGCCGTAATCAAACCTATTACTGTTCCCATGAATCCTAGCATTGGTGCAATAGCAATAAAGAGGGCTATCCAAACAAGTCCTTTTTCCATGCGGCCCATTTGCACTGAACCATACGCTACAATCGTTTTTTCAACCACTGCCATACCTTCATTCACCCTGGACAATCCCTGGAAAAATATACTTGCGATCGGGCCTCTTCTGGTTCTGCATACTTCCTTTGCTGCTTCTGCTCCGCCGGTTGCCATGGCACTATCTACATCTTCGATCAACCTGTCTACATTTTCATCGGATAAGCTCAGCATCACGATCCGCTCAATAGATACGGCAAGACCTAAGATTAAACATAACATAACAATTCCCATGAAAAATGGTCCACCTTCGATAAAGTATCTCTTGATCAGTTGAAATGAAGTAAGATTATCATCAGACGATTCACCGTTCTCGGTTAAATCTATAGCGGAATCCACAGGTTCTTCATCCTGGGGTACTACGTTGCTTGTATCTACCGCAGCGGAATCAGCAGCAGCGTTTGAAGCCGAATCTCCATCGACAACTTCTATCGAATCCACATCTTGAGCTAAACTAACGGGGGCATTTAATCCTACCATTAGAAGTCCCACAAATAATGCAATAAACAGTTTTTTCATAATTAACTTTTTGAGGCCTGTCGTCTCAACATTTTTTTCAGGCGTATGAACAATATTATAACGATTGCCTGCCCACCGCAGGCGGGAGTTTCGCTTATATTTTAGCGTTTTGGGTTCGCAAGATAAACAGATTTTATTAATAAGTGTGAAATATTGAGAAGGATAGAATACTTTGCTGTGAGCGGATTAATGAACTCATTTTGGTTCCAAAACAGTCACCCTCAGTTCATTCGGTACACTCCCATGATCTTATTTCTATTGGCCACTACCGAATAGATCTCTCGATTTCCCATATAGGCATTCCAGTTCTGTAGTATTTCAAAATCACCCGGAGTGAGCACTCTGAAATTGTATAGGACATAGTCAGCAGATTCCATTTCTGAAGCACGCAGCCGGTGTCGGTCATCAGTTCTGATGATCATGGAATCGATGGCGAGTCTGCCATAAGGAATATGGATATTTATACTCGTTCGGTTATCATTTTCAAGGATAAACTCCAAGCCCTCGCGATAAGCAAGCCCCCAGTAATCCAACTCAAACCGGTTGGCTGTATTGCTTCCTGCGAATACATTGAAGTACACATTCTGGTAAGGATGATTCATCAACATATTGCTCCCTGTGAACAGAACACTGATCGAGATGAAGGTCACCAGGATTATCATTGCCAAATTGGCATTCGCCTCTTCCCAAACCAGTTTTATTACTTGAAAACTGTATTGCAAACCCGTGAGTGCTATGAGCAAAAATGCGGGATAAATAAAGTACATATGCCTCCAGCCGTCATAGACCACGGATTTAAACATAATAACTGCAAGTATCGGAAGGATCAATAATAAGGCAAACAATAAATCGAGCTTATTATTTCTGTTTAATCCTTTAGGAATATCGAAGAAACCATACAGAAAGAAGAATATCGCAGCTATAAACAGGATTATATAAAACTCCGGTGTGGTAATAAACAGAAACGATGAAATATAATACCATGGAATATCTGTGGTTTCAATATACTTGCCGTAAAAGAGTATGATCCCGGAAGCATCAATTTGACTCATGTTTAGAAACGCATTTGCAAAATTTGCAATGGGGGTTTCCCATAGATAAGGCCAAAAGACTATCGTACTGACCATAAGCAGAACAACATACGTGGAGTTTACCAGCAGGTATTTCTTAAAAGTAATTTTTAACCGGTCAAATTTGAGCAGCTCGAAGAATATGAACAAGAAGGTAACTGCAGGAACAATTATTCCAACGATCCGTATATTTAATACTGCTGCGCAAGCAAGCGCATGGATAATTGCATTCTTATAAGACTTCTTTTCAAGAAATCGAATAAGTGTATACGTTGCGATGATGAAAAACGCTAAAAGGACAGGATCTTTTGAATTGTAAAACGACTGTGCAAAGATCCGCGGAGTCAGAATTAAAAACAGCACACCAAGCAGCGCAAATTTCCAGTTTGAAAATCGCCGCATCAATATTTTATAAAAAAATATAGATCCGATGAAGAATGCGAGAAATGTCATAAAATGTCGCATCAGGTAAATACTCCTCGGATCCTCTATCGAGAAAGCTCTTTCAATCCCTACTAAAATAACCTCATAAAAGACTCCGAAATCCTTGTCTCTGGATGTAATCTGCGTGAACTCTTCTGAATTGAAAAAAGAGTTAAAGTCTTTCTTTTCTTCAGGTGTAGAAAAGACCGCACTTACCTTATAATGAATATAATTCGTGGAGATCTGCCCTTTCTGACGCTGCATGCTCTCGTCCCATGACATGCCATAATCTTCATAAATAAAAACGCCTAACAGAAAATACAGTAGAAAAAACAAGATACTTATCAATCCGTACTTGTTGCTCATTAATGTATCTTTAGTAAGTTCCATCTGGGACTGAATATAAATAAAGTTAGGGAAAGGGAATGGAATTGAGTTTGAGTTTGAGTTTGGGGTATCGCGGGGAGAACCATCCCCATCCCGAGCTTCAAATTAGTGAGTTCCTATGTATTTGTAAAGAACCAATGAGTAGATGAAATTATGAATTTATGAGTGATCAAATAATATTTGCGATAATTCTAGCTGCCGGGAAGGGAACTCGCATGAACACAAGTTTACCAAAGGCATTAGTGCAACTTAATGGTATACCCATAATCCAGCATTTGATTGAAAGTCTTGGCGAGGCAGGTATAGAAGATATTATCGTAGTTATTGGTCATGAGAGTGAACAAATCAAAAAAGTGCTGGGTAAAAAATTTCGGTATGCTGAGCAAGTGGAGCAAAAGGGTACCGCCCATGCAGTGATGCAGACAAAAAAGATGGTTACGACGACCGATCGCGATGTATTGGTATTTGTGGGTGACAGTCCTTTGATCTCAACTAAAACGATTCAACAACTGATTGAACATCATAGAACTAAAAACGCAGATTGTACGTTTTTGACGGCTGATTTCGCGAGCAGGTATCCATACGCACGTATTGTCCGTGATGAGGAGGGAGCCTTAACAAAATGTGTGGAACAGAAGGATGCTACCGAGGATGAACTTGAAATCTCCGAAGCATTGTCATCTCACTTTATCTTTAATGCAAATTTGCTTTATGAAAATATTGATGAGGTTGAAGCTGATCAAAACAATGGCGAATATTACCTGACAGATATGATTGGGATCTTTTTAGAAAAAGGATTAAAAGTAGAAACATTAAAGGTTGAGCATTACGAAGAACTCGTGGGATTAAACACGTTAGAAGATATCGAGTGGGCAGAAAAAATAATGCAGGATGAAAGAGCTTGATGAATTGGTACAAGAATCTATCAAAGGATTTGAAAAGCAATTTGGTTCAAAACCGGATGTAGTTGCGCAGGCCCCGGGAAGAATTAATATTATAGGGGAGCACACGGATTATGCAGGAGGATTAGCTTTGCCGGCAGCGATTAATAGGTGGATGATTTGTTGTTGTTCCCCCAACACAGATAAGACTATTCGCATTTACTCTGAAAAGTACAAAGAGGAATACACCTATAAACTGAATCTGAAGCCAATCATGCTTAACTCCTGGCATCAATATGTTAACGGAGTGATTCAAGTCTGGAACGATAAATTTTTCATCGATAAAGGCTTTACAGCTTTTTTATCCGGAAATATTCCTTCTGGATCGGGTGTGTCCTCATCGGCCGCATTGATAGTGTCTTTGATGAACGCCCTTAAAAAATTATATAAATTGAAGCTATCGGATCTCCAGTTGGTCAAATTTTCTCAGGGGGTGGAGAACAAATACCTAAATCTTGATTCCGGTATGATGGATCAATATGCCAGCCAGTTTTCACAAGCGGGAAAGTACTTGCTGATCGACTTCAGCAAAATGGATCATGAGCTCATTGAAGCCTTAAATGATCACCACTCGTGGGTGGTTATCAACTCCAATATTGTCCGGCAGTTGAACAAAAGAGCATATTCTCAACGGGTACGAGAATTAAAATCGGCTATAAAAACAGCTCTTTCCAGTAATCTTAATCTTGAACTTCCGTATTATCTTAGCTCTAAAAAGATAAGTGATACACCTTCAAAACTCAAGAGATTGAGACATTTCATAACAGAAAATGACCGGGTTTTAACCGCGGTTGATCTGATAAAGAACAATAAGATCGAGGAGCTGGGGAAGCTCCTTAATGAATCACACCAATCCTTAAGAGATGACTTTGAAGTAAGCGTTCCTGAAATTGATTTCCTGGCAGACAAAGCGAATCAATTTGACGGATGCTATGGCGCAAGAATTATGGGCGGGGGGTTTGGGGGAAGTGTTCTATGTCTATTGGACGAAAACCAGTTTGACAAATTCTCATCCTTCATAAAGTATTATTATAAAGAGGAATACGATCTTGATGCGGAGGTGTTTGAGGTGAAGACTGTGGGAGGAGCGGGAGTGGTAACCGGTTGAGATTTGGATTGTGGTTGTGGTTGAGATTGGGATTGGGAGTCCGAATGCTCATTGATTCTGTTATGGTACATCAAATATCCGTTAATTTGTCGAATGTTTGATTATGAAAAATTAGATGTTTATTCTCTAATTAGAAAAATAAATACGGAGGTACTTCGATTTATTTTTTCAAATAGCCGAATTGATTTCTATATAAGGGATCAATGGAAACGTGCAACCATCAGTGCAGCTCTTAATTTAGCTGAAGGAAGTGGCCGAACTGGTATCAAGGATAAAAAATATTTTTACTATGTTTCTCGAGCTTCGATTTATGAATGCGTTGCAATTATACAAATTCTAGCAGATCAAAAACTTATTTCAAAGGAGGCTTACGATAAATATTATAGTGGCTATGAAAAGGTTTCGAAAATGCTACTTGGAATAATACGCTCAGCAGGTAAGCATCAAGTTCTAAAGTGATATTTAGGCAAACCCAATCACAATCCCAATCTATCTCCTTAGCGGATAGTATCCGTACCCCGTTGCTGAAGCTATGGCGCAAGCAACCGTAGCTCACCCTTAATGAATTGATGGATTATCGGGTTGATTGAGGAAGCTCACCTTCTCTGCCAGCTGGCGGATACGGTGAGCGAAGGTCACATTCGCGACCTAGCGGACCGAGTCCGCCGTAGGTCGCTTCAGCGACCGAAGGCGGAGAGAGAGGGATTCGAACCCCCGGTACCCTTGTGAGGCACATACGCTTTCCAAGCGTACACCTTAAGCCGCTCGGTCATCTCTCCAAAAATGCAAATTTAATAAATCCGATTTCAACGAGCTAAACACTAAATACCTTTTTACTATTCTCAGTAGTGATCTCTGCAACCTCATCTACCGATATGCTCTTCACCTCCGCAACTTTCTCAGCCACTTGCAACATATATCCACTCTCATTTCGTTTACCTCGATTCGGAACAGGTGCAAGATAGGGTGAGTCGGTCTCCAATACTATATTATCCAGACTGAGTTGCTCAAGTGTTTTATCCAAACCCGCGTTCTTGAAAGTCACTACTCCACCTATGCCCATATAAAATCCCAGGCCAACGACTTTTTGGGCATCCTCAGCGGTTCCGGTAAAACAATGAAAGATCCCACGTGCTTTTTCAAGTTCTTTTTCTTCCAGGATCTCAACGATCTCATTAAAGGAATCCCTGCTGTGAATTACCACAGGCAGATCCAATTCGATAGACCAAACAACCTGTTTGCGAAAGGCATCCTTTTGCTGTTCGAAAAATGTCTTATCCCAATACAGATCCAATCCAATCTCCCCCACCGCATAATAATTCGTTTTTTCCAAAGCAGTACGGACAGCAATCAGCTGCGTTTCGTAATCTGCTTTAACAGATCCGGGATGCAAGCCCATTAAAGGATAACAGCAATCATTAAATTCTTCTGAAACAGCATTGAGCTTATTAATGGTACCGGAGTCGATGTTGGGTAGAAAGAAACGGGATATGCCTGAATCTCTGGCTCTTTTAAAGACTTCGGTTCGATCTTCGTCAAACTCCTTCAGGAAAAGATGAGTATGGGTATCAGTAAGAATCATTTCTCATTTTTAATTCATCTGCTTTCTCGCGAAGCCAGGCTACATCAGCAACATGACGTGCATATTTAATATCATTTTTCAACTTACGCAAGTTCTTGGTCCGGCCGGCTTTGGCCTTAGCCAGCCTGCGAACATATTTGATGAGGTTTAAATAATTCGTTCGATGATCATCAGAAATTAATTTATTACGTTTTAAATAAACCCGAAAGCTGTCGATCAGGTAATCCAGAGAAACAATTTCGTCCACCTCGTAATATGTTTTAAGAAGCATGGTGCGGGAATCCATTCCATAAAATACGTCATCATATTCCACTTCCTGAAGTAATCTCAATACCCGATCATACTTTTGCAACGAAAAATAATACTTTGCAAGATTGTAGGTGTAGGCATTCTCCCGAAATTCCGGATCGATCTTCTCCTTGTATTTAACAATGAAACTCTTGACCCACTTGAACTCGTTCAGCCGGCATCCCACCGTCACAATATTCTTAAAATCAAATGGTGAGATCTTTCCATTTTCAAATATGATCGCTTTACCGATCCCCTTCTTATAAAGTTCAAAGATCTCTTTATGATAATTAACATTCCCTTTATTGATCTGTTTGATGCAGTAGTTCTGCGCAAACGCAAACATGTCCTTGGATTCCTCGACCGTGAACTTTTCAATATGTATGTCGAGCAGGCTTTTTAATTTATAAAAATGATCTTCATTTTCTTCTTCCGTTAAGGTCATCAATATTTGATAATATATCTCAATGGCAGGAACATCACCATATTCCTTGTTCCTGACATGATTGATGATCTCTTCCATCAACAGCAGTTCCGAATCAATGTTGACCACGTTACCATAATTCAATTGCTCGCAGCAGTTCTTCAATTTATTGATGATGTAAAAAGTATCCAGTGTAGAAGCAGCTTTTTGCAGGTTAAGCTCTTGTGATCTCTGGTACTTCTTCATCACATATTTGTTAATCTCATTTTCCAGCTGAAACTGATCATAGAAAAAATTTCCATCGCGATGAATATTATTTTCTTGATGCTTACTGGTGAGACGAAGTACTCCGTTAAAATGCTTATCCAGATTTCTTTCCCGGTATGCCCTAAGCGAATCAAGTTTCGATTCTACAACCCTTTTTTGATAGATGGTGAGTGCTAGAAACTCCTCCATTTTTTTTGACAGGTCAGATTGCAGATGGCGAAGTTTTAGATCATCGTAAGATTCACCATTGTACAAAGCTTGATATATATTGTCTTTACTCAGTCCGTCTTTTGCGCTCGTCATTAAGTCAAAGAGTGTCAATAATGACTCATTTTCATTGAAAAAGGGCGAACTCAAATACTTTCTGAATCGATTGATCTCGGTCCCGGTCAAATTATCTGTCAATTCTACAAGCTTATAATTTTCCATAAAAACCGCCTAATACGTCGTTTTTCTCAATAATTGAATATACTAACTATCCGACAAATATAAAATTTAATCTAAAATAAGTACACAAATTCACTAATTTTGACCATAATATAATCAAAGTGTTCATATTATTTATATAAATCATAGTAGACAAAGTAGAAATAATGTATTTTTTTCGTGTACCATTTATCTGGAGTTTTACAACCGTAATTGACTAAAAGGCTTTACGCATGAAACAAGGACTATTAAAATTTCGTAATTTAAATTATTCAGCTATGAAGATGGTAAGAAAATTAATTTTAACCGTCACAATAATTTGTGGATTTATCAGCGTATGGAACCAAGCTTCTGCTACCCACGCAGCAGCGATGGACATAAGCTATACTTGCGTAGATGACAGTTTAAACCTCTACGAGTTTCAAGTAGACTTTTATCGGCCATGTTCGGGGATTGCGGCGCCCGCATCGATTGTATTGGATTTAAATTCTACTTCATGCGGGATAACAACGTCACTTAATTTGACATTGGTTAGTACTACTAAAGCTTCTGATTATTGTCCGTCTGACACAACCGATTGCCAGGGTGGATCTTCTTATGCTTATGATAAAAACACGTATTTGGATACGATAATCCTTGCTCAATGCAGTGATTGGGTATTTTCCTGGGACTTATGTTGCAGAAATGGTGCAGTAATAGATAATATTACCGGCTCACCGGCTCTTTATGTAGAAGATCGTTTGGACAACTCTGCCATGTGTAATAGCTCAGTCGTGGATACTTTCACTTCGACCAAAAGATTTTGCGTTGGACAACCTTATAGATTTAACATGGCATATTTTGATCCGGATGGTGACTCCTTGGTTTATAGTTTGGTACCTGCGCTGCAGAACGCTACCACTAATGTTAGCTATACTCCGACGTATAGTGCCACATCTCCAATTGATACAAATGGAGGAGGATATTTAACTTTTGATCCAGTCACCGGAATTTTAGAAGGTATATGCTATTCTGCTGGAGGATATTCTGTTGCATTAAAAATAGACGAATATCGAAACGGAACATGGATTGCCAGCACTCATGCCGAGTCATTTTTGGAATTCAAAGCATGCACAAACTCTGCTCCTGATATCACTAATGTCACCAATCTTCAAGGCGGAGTTTTGCTGGATTCTAATGTGATCCAAATATGTGGCGGGGATAGTGTCAGTTTTATTATTATCTCGAACGATTCCGATACCTCCGATACGCTATCCATGTTTTCGAATGTTTTTAAGTCCATTCCAAATGCAACTTTCACAGTGACAGGAATCAACCCGGTGACCGGCACGTTCAGCTGGCAAACATCCGCTGCAGATTCCAATCATTATAGCCTTGGAATTAAAACTATCGATAACAATTGCAACGTTTTAGGAAGTACCCATAGCAACGTGATCATCCGCTCAGGTGCAACTTTGCCCGCCGCAAATTTTAGCCATACAGGTTCAGGGTTACAAATTTTCTTTGACGGAAATAGTGATTTCGCAGGCGGAATATCCTGGGACTTCGGTGACAGTAATACAGACACCGTCCCAAATCCTACCCATACATACGCGGCCTCAGGTACCTATACAGTTTGTTATAGTTTCATAAATTCATGCGGGACCGATACCATATGCAAGAATATTGATGTCTGTAATGTAGTAGCACAGTTTACTCCAACTAATATTACAATTTGTCCTGGAGATACTGTGTCTTTTACTAACACCGGTACGGGTGCCACGAGCTACCAATGGCTGGAGGATAACGTGCTATTTAGCACGGCGACCAATCCTTCGCGAGTGTTCCCAACTGTGGGGACATTTATTATTAAACTAAATGCTTCGGACAGTGCATGCACGGATTCTTTCAAAACAACGATTACAGTCACTTCTTCAAACGCAGCATTCAGTTATGGCATCAATGGCTATATAGTTAGCTTTATAGATGCTTCACAGAATGCAAATTGCTGGTTTTGGGATTTTGATGACGGTATTACATCCAGCATTTCTAATCCGGCCCATATATTCACCAACAAGGGGTTTTACGATGTTTGTCTGATAATTTGCGGCCCTTGTGCGAATGATACCTTTTGCCAAACAGTTATTATAGACACCACTAAAGTATGGCCGGGAGATGCAAACTCGGATCTGATCGCCAATAACTTGGACGTATTGACCATTGGAATCACGTTTAATGATACCGGGCCTGTCAGGCCCTCGGCCACCAATGTCTGGATAGGACAACCGGCGCCTAACTGGCCCGATACTTTGTCTACCGGTGTGAATCATAAACATTCGGATTGCGATGGGAATGGTGAAGTCAACGCACTGGACGTCTCCGTTGTAGGTATGAACTACGGTATGACACATCTTAAAACTTCCGGAATTAGTCATGGAGCGGATATCGATCCGCCGCTTTATCCCGAGTTTCAGCAGGACTCAGCAGTGGCAGGAACCAAATTAATTTTGCCACTCAATTTTGGAACAGCTGCATTACCCGCAAAAGGTATTTATGGGTTGGCTTTCACGCTTCATTACGATCATTTGTTGATTGATAGCGATTCAATAACTCTAAGTTTTAACAACTCGTGGTTGGGATCAACGAGTACGACAATTGATTTTACGAAGAATTTCTTCCCAAGCGATAAGATGGATGTGGCGCATGTGCGCAACGATCAACAAAACGAATCAGACTTCGGACAGATTGGATTGCTGGAAATTATTGTAACGGATAACATCGATGGCCTTGGTGTTGATACGGACACACTCATCCTGGCATTTTCAAACATTATGGTAATAGATAGCGCAGGAAATATAATTCAGGTGAATCCCATCAGCGATTCGATAATCCTTTTTGATAAACCAAGTTCTATCGGACCAAACGCGCCCATCGGTGACCTGATCAAGGTCTTCCCTAACCCGGCAAATGACATCATTAATATTGAGGTTGAGCATCTCACATTATACGAGGTGAAGGTGATGAATATCCTGGGGCAAGTGGTATACAGGCAGAATTTGTTCGAGGGAAATGACTTGCAGCTGGATACCAGAAATCTGTTCACAGGAATGTATTTTATTTCATTTGATACGGATGCGGGATCGACGGTGAAAAAAATCAGTATCGTGCATAACTCTCAATAAAATAAATGAGCGATGAAAAATATATATCTGGGACTTTTAATAAGCGTGTTATCTACAGGAATTTATGCTCAATCTATTAAACTAGAATGGGCCAAATCTGCTGGGGGAACAGGTAGTGAATAGGCAGCGTCCATCACTAACGATGATTCGGGTAATCTGTATATAACCGGATGTTACAATGGTACCGTAGATTTTGATCCGGGGACACCGACCTTTAATTTAACCGCAGTTGGCGTTGACGACATCTTTGTCCAAAAGTTAGATGCCAATGGAAATTTCGTTTGGGCCAAGTCCATGGGTGGAAGCTCGTTTGATTATGGACTATTCATTACTCTTGATGACTCGGGCAACGTGCTGATAACCGGATCGTTTCGAAATACAGTAGATTTTGACCCGGGTGCGGCAACATTCAATTTGACAGCGATTGGCAATGATGATGTTTTTATACAAAAATTAGACGCGAACGGAAATTTTATTTGGGCCAGATCAATGGGCGGGAATCTTACCGAGTATGGTTATTCTATTGCCACAGATGCTTCTGGCAATGTATATCTAACAGGATCCTATCAGGACGCGGTGGATTTTGATCCCGGTGCGTCAGTCTTCAATTTGGTTTCAAATGGTCTTGATGAGATTTTTGTCCAAAAGTTAGATGCCGGCGGAAACTTTATGTGGGCCACATCAACCGGTGGAACAGGTTATGATTATGGATATTCTATCATTACCGATGCTTCATCAAATGTTTACATAACCGGGTCTTATGATGGCACAGTGGATTTTAATCCGGGTGCCGGCACATTCAACCTGGCTTCAATCGGTTTGGCAGATGTCTTCATACAAAAGTTAGATGCGGGTGGAAATTTTGTTTGGGCTAAATCTGTAGGAGGATCATCCTGGGATGATACCGGTAATTCCATAACCATTGATGCCTCTGGTGATCTGCTAATAACCGGATCTTACGGTGGAACAGTTGATTTCGATCCTGATTCAGCCACTTTCAATTTGACTTCAAATGGCGACCTCGATGTTTTTGTGCAAAAGATAGACGCGGGTGGAAACTTTATTTGGGCTAACTCTTTTGGTGGATCAGCTTATGATTATGGTTATTCTCTCACGACTGACACCGCGGACAATGTGTTAATAATCGGGATTTATGACGGTACCGCTGATTTTGATCCTGGTGCTGCAACCTTTAATATGACTTCAAATGGGCTCGACGAAATTTTTATAGAAAAATTAGACGTCAATGGAAATTTTATTTGGGCCATGTCTATGGGTGGGATTTATCATGATTATGGCTCTTCCGTCGTGACCGATGCCTCAAACAATGTATATGCAACCGGGTCTTTTCGAGACACTGCAGATTTTGATCCAGGTTCATCAAATTTCAATTTGATTTCAAATGGGAGCAATGATGTTTTTATCCTGAAGTTAAGTAAGTTACCGGTGGGCATAATAGAAACCTTTCCGTTTAACAGGATATCTATCTTCCCTAATCCTGCAGATGACGTTATCCATATTAAGCTTGAACATCTCGAATTAAGAGAGGTTAAGATGATGAATATCCTTGGGCAAGTTATCTACACGCAAACCTTGTTCAATGGAAATAACTTAAAATTGGATACCAGAAACTTAAATACCGGAATGTATTTTATTTCCTTTGATACAGAAGCGGGATCAGTGGTCAAGAAAATCCAAGTTATTCATACGCGCTAAAACGGCCTAATAGATTATTAGTTTCTTATAAGCGCGTAATGACTCGTCGGTGTATTGTAACAAGTATATACCTGGTCTAAATTCACTCACATTCAGCATATATCCGTTACGAATGATTGAACTACTCAACGGCTCGATCTTCATTCTCTTACCATGTATATCAAATAATTGAAGCTGTTCAATATTCACAGAAGGATGCAAAACGATTGTTACCAGATCATGTGCCGGATTCGGGTAAACCTGAATCGATTCAGCTGCTAACTCGGGGATAGCAGATTCCGGAATACGGTTGCTATCACGATAAGTAATACTTGTCACAAAAGTATCATTAGCAATTACCTGGGCAATTATCGTAAGCAGTGGAATTCCTTGTCCTTTTCCCAGCCATTTGTATTCGATTTGTTGAGGTAAAACCACAGTAAACCCATTTACACTGTCCAACCCAATTGTGTCCGTACTGAAAATATCTGATTTTATCCTCAGCACATCAAATGTTCCATAAGGCGTGGTAAGACTGCCCCAACCATCCACTTCGTTATATCTTTTTCGTAAACTCCCATAATATATGGGGAGGGTCAATTTCCAACTGGAGATAGAAGAATCGATATTGCCAAAATTCATCGGAAACCGGTAGATCACATCATTCGTATCAAATACAACAGGGATAGGTAAACCGCTCAGAGTCATTCCAAAACCTGTCTGCTGATACTTACCACTTGTTTCTCTAAAAAAATCAAGATATTCATCAATTGAAATACTGCCTAAACTATCGATGGCCGTGCCCTTCAGAGCATAGGAACTTGGATTTCCAAACGGTCCAAAAGCGAATTGATAGCTAAGGCTCCACTGGGTGGAACCTAAAAAAGTATCCACGTCCTGGCTCAGCCAATTCAGAAATGAAAAATCCCAGGTATAATTGGTTCCGGTAGGTTGCGCATCTATTCCCAGCAATGTGTCAGAAATGCTAAATCTCAGCTTATCACCGATATTGGGCATGTCGGAGCTGGTGATCGTTATCTGAGCTTGGGAGCCGAAGATTGAGAGAGAAAGAATGAAGAGGGTGAGATACTTCATCTTGAGTTTGAGTTTGAGTTTGAGTTTGCCTGCCCACTGCAGTCTTAATGAAGGTGGTTGTTATGGCTGTTGCTGTTATTAAATTTACGAAAAATACCGTTTCATACCACTATATTATAGAGTCATCTGTCAAATTCCTTCAGGCTGGCAAATGTATAACCTCGATCAGATAGAGTTTCCAAAGCTTTTGGAAGCGCATAGCGAAGCTTGGCCTCGGCATTTTTGCTGTCATGAAACACCACAATTGAACCATTTTGGGTATTCTCGGTCACATTTGCCAAACATTTTTCGGGGGAGACCTTCAGGTCAAAATCACCGCTGATCACATCCCACATGATCAGCTTATATTTCTTCTTTAAATTCTTTACTTGTCCCGGAGTCATCTTACCGTAAGGTGGCCTGAACATTTTTGCCTTAAACATGGTCTCAAACAGACTCACATCCGCCACATACTCCTGCTTCGGGGTCTTCCAACCATTCAAATGATGATACGTGTGATTCCCAACAGCGTGCCCTTGCTGCTTGATATTCTCAAAGATCTCCGGATGTTGTCGAATGTTTTCCCCCAGGCAAAAAAACGTTGCTTTGGCGTTATAGTTTTCCAACGTTTCGAGAACCCAGGGAGTAATATCAAGAGTAGGCCCATCATCAAAAGTCAGGTACACCAACTTCTCCTTGCGCGACATCCTCCACACGAACCATGGCATGGTTTTTATGATGGGTAAGGGAGTTTTTACGAAGTAGAACATAGGAATGTTAATGGGTGGATATCTTGTGTTTTATGAGTATTGATATTTATACTAATATTGTCTTGATAACCCACCTACAACATTAGAACTTTAGCATGAAAAATACAATTAATTTATCCCTCCTGATCGTTATAGCATTATTTATTTTCGCTTGTACTAATCCCAGACGTCTGCAGGATGCACAGGACGAAAACCTTCGCTTGCAGCAAGAAAATGAAGCAATGACCAAGAAGGTCAACGAGGTGGATTCTGCAATGCAAGAGATGAGCGACCAACTCGCCACTTTTAAAAAACAAATTGAAGGGCTCAGGCTGGATACTACTAT
>JACZTA010000192.1 GCA_022573915.1 Bacteroidota bacterium
ACTAGAGCAGAAGACCCGGCATACGATACAATATTTGGTGAAGTGATTATTGATTTGGTGAGAAGTGATAACCTAGGTGGAAGATTGCCGTGTAGTGGCCTTAATTTAATAGATTTGTCCCTGGTTAATTTTGGAGCATGAAAGCTTACGAAGATAATTTAGACATATTCGAATCCATATTCAAAAGGTCTGTTAAAAAACAGTATGAGCATGAAAACTTCGAACCGGGTAAAATCCTGATCGTTGGAGATTTTGACCATCTGGATAAGTTATCATCCTTCATAAGTAAATACAGCGGCCATTGTGAATTGTTTGAATACAATTCAGGCTTTAACTGGAATAATCTCAAATCCCATATAAAGGAGGCAACACCGGATTTAATATTAATACAAAGGAGAGTGGGCATCCTTAATAAGGATCTTACTTATAGCGTAGGCCCTATTCTTGAAAGCCTTACCCAGGAAAGCAATGTTCCGGTTCTTATTTTACCTGATGAATTTAAAGAGTTGAAGATTGAAACGATCGGAATTGGCTTCGACCATCAAATCGACAATAGCTATTTGGTTAACAAGGGACTGCTGATGAAAAAGGATCTGAAAAACCTTGATCTCATCCATATAGAAGACGAAACCATGTTCAATTATTATCTCGGTGCTATTGCAAAAATTCCCGGAATAAACACTGAATATGCGGAAACCAATATTAAAGAAACGATCTTGAGTTTATCACGTGATTTCTTCAGAGACGTGGCTTCTAAACTCGAGGATGATAAAATAAAGATTACGATTCACTGCAAATTTGGAGAGACCGTCCAATGCTATAACGATATTATCAGAGATCGCAAGATCGATCTGCTTGTTTTTGAGGCGGAAGATGAATCGAAAATGGCCATGCATAGTTTGGGACATTCGTTAACCATTCAATTTCCAAACGTTGCCATCCTCCTTGTTTAATTTTGAATAATTAGATTAATGATTTTCCTAAATACCATGCACGCTTCCGTTTCTCCGGGTATCACATTTTTATTCGTGGGCTTACTCGTTCTAATGATAATTGCACTCGCTTTAGAAGAGAAATTACACGCGCATAAATCGGTTATAACAGGAGTTACTGCCGTTGTCGCCCTGCTTCTTGGCCAGGTGACAGGAATTTTTACCGATGTAGAATCCCATGGAAGCCATTTACCGTTCTACGTAAAATTTATTGATTGGGGAGTAATTGCAATTATTCTGGGTTCAAGCATATTTATTGACATCACTTCTAAAAGCGGCATCTTCTCCTGGCTTGCCATCAAGTTGACCAAGATGACCAAAGGAGATCCTTTCAAATTGCTGATATACTATTCTCTGATGACTGTGGTTTTCTCAGCGCTATTGAACAATGTCACTGCGATGCTTATAATTGGATCTTTGACGGTCGTCTCTTTATCCAGTCTGAAAAAAATGAATCTGCTGTTAGGTTTTCTCCTTTGCGAGGGGTTATTAACCAATATTGGTGGACTTCTGACACTGATCAGCTCCGTTCCAAATATCATCATTGGGAACACGGCAGGAATCTCCTATGCATCATTTTTTATCATTTCTTTTCCTTATGTGGTTATTGCTACGATTGGGACAATCTATTTAGCGGGAAAATTATTTAAGATACCCTCACTAAAAACGGAGGTGGATAAAGCAGAAGCAGCGTTGCTGATAGAAAATTTTGATGAACATGAAGGCGTCGAATCAAAATCCTTTTTCAAACTGGGATGGTTTGTGTTCATCATCTTTATTCTTGTCCTGGCAATGACAGACCTGATTCCTTATATCAAAGAGCTGGGAATTGGCTTTGTGGCTATGGCGTTTGGAATATTGATGCTGATAAAGATCAGAAGTAAAACCGAGACCACGTACAAGGCTATTGATTGGGATCTACTTTTTTTCTTTGGCTTTTTGTTTGTGGTCATTGGTGTAATGGAGCATGCCAAAGTGCTGGACCTCGTTGGAAATGGAGTAATTCAACTCATGAAAATTGGTGACACGGGTGGTCCAATCGCATTGCTTTGGGCAAGCGCTGCAGCAAGTTCCGTAACGGATAACATCCCGCTTGCAGCTATGCTGGCAAAGACAATGAGCGGCCTTCCCGAGTTCGCTCAAAATTTCTGGTGGGCAATTATTTACGGGGCAAATCTAGGTGGAAATATAACGCCTATTGGCAGCGCTTCCACAGTCGTTGCCGTTACCATTATTTTTAAAAATAACTTGAAACTTTCCTTTGTTGGTTTTATAATAAAGGCGGCACCATTTGCCTTATTTCATTTGGTACTGGCAAGCGGATACGTCTATTTGATCGGGTTAATTCATTCTTAGTTAGCTTATTTAATGTTCAAACCGACTTGTCCACCGAAGCTTTAGCGAAGGTGCTTGACGTGTCCACCGAAGCTTTAGCGAAGGTGCTTGACGTGTCCACCGAAGCCGGCAGCGTGCGGAGCAAGGCACACCTAAAATTATTTTTTTCAGCAACCAATCTGTGATAAATGACTGGTCGGTGAAGTAGATTCCCTATATGTCGTAGTTTCCTTACTAGCCGGAAATATTGCTATTTTGGAAGAACAAATAATTTTCTGATCAGCTCTATTCTTAACTCTAAAAAGACATACTATGAAACTCAAAAATTTACTAGCTACAGCTTTACTCATTTTCATCGTGCAAACCGTTTGGGGACAATGGACAGATGATGGCACAACCGTGAGGTTAGATAACCCTTCCGACAACGTGGGAATTGGTACCTCAAGTCCGGTTGCCAAACTTCACATTGCTGAGGGGGGATTATTAATTGAGGGAGCTACCGGTTCCACACCTGTATCAGGAGCGGGAGACAGACTCATGTGGATTCCTGACAAGAAGGCCTTTAGAGCCGGGGGTGTTGGTGGAATATATTGGAACGATTGGCTAGTTGGAGAATACTCATTCGCTGCAGGATATAATGCCAAAGCAAAAGGCAAATATTCCATTTCATTGGGGTATAACACACAAGCAGACGGTCAATATTCTGTTGCCATGGGACATGAGACGCGGGCAACTGCTAATTATGCGACAGCAATTGGAGGGGGTACCATTGCATCGTCAACCTATACGTTCGCCGCGGGCTATATGACAGAAGCCTCAGGCGCAGTGTCTGTTGCGATGGGACAGGGTGGAACTACAGCATCTGGAATTGCCTCTGTTGCAATAGGATCTCACGTGTTTTCTAGCGGTAATTATACAACAGTGATTGGTTCCTATGCAGAGTCAAGTGGTGAAGGTTCGTTCATGATTGCTGATCATTCCACAACTACACCCATGACTAAGCGGGCTAATAATAGATTCAGTGCCCGATTTGCTAACGGATATCAACTTTTTACAGATATGGGTGCCAGTATTGGGGTAAGACTTCCGGGTGGTGCACATTCCTGGTCTTCCATCTCTGATTCTACCAAAAAGGAAAATTTTACGCTGGTAGATGGAGAAGAGATTCTAAATAAGATCAGTGCATTTGAATTAGGGACATGGAATTATATCACGCAAGACAAATCCACCTTTCGACATTATGGGCCTATGGCGCAGGATTTCTTTGCTGCTTTTGGCAGTGATGCGATCGGAACTATTGGGAATGATACTTTGATCGCTTCCGCAGATTTCGATGGCATTAACTTTATTGCCATACAGGCATTGGAAAAGCGTACAACTGAGTTAAATGCAAAAATGAAAGAATTGGAAAGGGTGCAAGCAGATCTCGTAGCAATGAAAGAAATACTGGATCAAATGGAGGCTAGCTTGCAAAAACTTGGATTATGACAATCGCGTAAAGTGGTGCGTCATCAAAACTGATGGGAGTAGTAAAGAATGTTATCGTTTTTGGTAGCTCTAGAAATGACGGGGATACCGGGAGAGTGGTAAACAAACTCAAGGAAATCTCAAACTGGGATTTGGTCGATCTGAATTCTTATGATTTTAGTTATTACGATTATGCCCACAAAAATGCAGGAGATGATTTTATCCCACTCATGAAAAATCTCGTTGAAAAGTATGACACGTTGATTTTCGCAACCCCTGTTTATTGGTATAGTATGAGCGGAATCATGAAAGTGTTTTTTGATCGCATCACTGACCTTTTGGAAATTGAAAAGGATCTGGGTAGAAAATTGCGAGGCAAGAATATGGCAGTTTTGAGCTCTTCTTTTGGAGGTAACCTTGGTGAATATTTTTGGTTGCCCTTTTCTGAAACCGCTAAATACCTGGGAATGAATTATCTTGGAAACGTTCATATTGTCATAAACGATAACAAGGTTTCCGATAATGAAATTAAAAAAATGGAAAAATTTGTAGTTCAGATTGATAAGGAATTATAGCACAATAGATGAATACTTCAGGTATCAATATAAATGATATTCGGACGGCTCAGGAGCGTATTAAAGATCAGGTACACCATACTCCAATACATAGTTCCACTCGATTAAGTAATCAGACCGGCGTTGATTTATTCTTTAAATGTGAAAACCTGCAAAAGACCGGTTCTTTCAAGGTAAGGGGAGTGTTAAATAAAATACTAAGCCTCACAGATGCAGAAAAATCAGCAGGGTTGGTAACCATCTCAGCAGGGAATCATGCACAGGCCATCGCTTGGGCATCCTCCTTATCCGGTATTAAATGTACCGTGGTAATGCCTGAAACTGCTTCGTTAACTAAAATAGCAGCGACTGAAGAATATGGGGCAGAGGTACTCTTACCGGGAGATGTGCATGCCGCTTTTGAAAAAACGCTTCAAATTGAAAAGGAAGAAGGCAAGACAATGGTTCATCCTTTTGAGGATGAACTGATCATCGCCGGACATGGTACAGTGGGGCTTGAAGTAATGGACCAATTAAAAGATATTGATGCGGTGGTAGTTGGGAAAGGAGGCGGAGCGCTTATTTCAGGCATCGCTATAGCGGTAAAAGAACAGAATCCGAATATTAAGATTTATGGCGTCGAACCGGAAGGAGCCAATGCGATGCAGCAAAGTCTCGCCGCCGGGGAGCCGCTGCATCTCGATAAGGTAGGAAGCATTGCTGATGGCCTGGCTCCTCCCATGGCAGGCAAGGTTCCGTTTGAGATCATCAAAGATTATGTAGAGACTGTCGTAACTGTTTCAGAAGAAGAGATCGCCGCTGCGGTGAAAGATCTGTTAGCAACATCAAAACTATTAGTGGAACCGGCAGGTGCCGCAGCTACGGCTGCAATCTTTTCAAATAAACTACCTTTATCCAAAGGTGAAAGGGTGGTTTCCATCCTGAGCGGTGGTAATATCGACCTGAATAAATTATCTGAGTTGTTCGTTTAAATAATCTCAATCCGGGTGGATGGAAGTACTCATGATCAATAAGCAAGAAGTTTCTGATATCCTTTCAATGGAAACCTGCATTGATCTGATGACAGAAACGTTCAAAACGCTGGCTGAGGGGAATTCTATACAACCACTCCGTTCTGCTATGTGGTTACCGGATAAAAGCGGTTGGCTTGGGCTGATGCCTGCCTATGCGAGTGACACCAAAGTGATGGGCATTAAAGTGGTAAGTGTTTTTCCACAGAACCATGACAAAGGCCTTAGCTCTCACCAGGGTGCGGTTCTTTTGTTTGAAACTGAAACCGGAGAGATGTATGCCATTATTGATGGAGACCGGGTGACAGGAATAAGGACAGCCGCAGTATCTGCTGTTGCGACAAAACTACTTGCCCGGGAGGATGTCGAGGACTTGACCATTCTTGGCTCGGGCGAGCAGGCGACAAGGCATCTGGAAGCAATGCTTCTCATTAGAGATATAAAGAGGGTGAAAGTCTGGAGCAGAAACCATGAGCATGCTCTTGCTTTTGTGAAAACTCAAACTCCCAATTATAAGGTGAGTATAGAAGCGATGGAGGACGCTCGAGAAGCGGTTTTAAAAGCAGATATCATCTGTACCTGTACAGCAGCAAAGGAACCGGTATTGAGATCAGAATGGGTCCGCGATGGGGTTCATATTAATGCAGTCGGTGCTTGCACTGCCGGAGTAAGGGAGCTTGATTCTGATCTTGTAGCTCGCTCAATTCTTTTTACCGACAAACGGGAATCACTGTTCAATGAGTCGGGGGACTTTTTATTTCCAATGAAGGAGGGGTTGTTTGGCGAGGAACATCTCAAAGGAGAGCTAGGTGAATTCTTGTCGGGCGGTGAACCTGCAAGGAAGACAGAGAAAGATATTACATTGTTTAAATCTCTTGGCCTGGCTGTTGAAGATCTTTCAGCGTGCCATTATATTTATGAAAAGGCTAAAGAAATGAAAAGAGGCAAGATCATTAACCTTTAACTGATATGGAAATACCCAATCCAATTCCTCTGGAAGATATTAAGGCTGCCCGGGAAAGATTAAAAGGAAAGATCTTTCAAACGCCCTTGATCCGTTTTTACCACGAGGATACCTCGGCCGAGATCTACCTCAAACCTGAAAATCTCCAGCCCATCGGTTCTTTTAAACTGAGGGGAGCTGGTAACGCAATGGCATTAGCTTCTGCGGAATTATTGGCGGATGGAGTGTATACTGCTTCTGCAGGCAACATGGCGCAGGGTGTAGCATGGAATGCGAAGGAATTGAAAATTCCTTGCCAGGTAATTGTACCTGATCATGCTCCACAAACAAAATTGGATGCGATTGAACGCCTGGGGGCGAGTTATATAAAACTTCCTTTTGAAGAATGGTGGCAGGTTATAATTGATCATAAATATGAAGGGATGAAAGGCCTTTTTATTCATCCGGTTAGTGACCCTGCCGTGATAGCAGGCAATGGTACCATTGGTTTAGAAATACTGGACGAACTTCCTGATGTGGATGCGGTGATCGTGCCCTATGGTGGTGGTGGGTTGAGCAGCGGTATAGCTTCTGCAATTAAAGCACTGAAGCCCGATACCAAGATCTATGCTTCAGAGGTTGCAACAGCCAGTCCTTTTTCAGCCTCACTGATTGCGGGCGAACCGACAACCGTTGATTATACCGCCAGTTTTGTCGATGGTATCGGCAGCAAGGGTGTCTTACCGGAAATGTGGCCTTTAGTGAGTTCCCTATTAGATGATTCCATTGTTGTTGACCTCGAACAGATAGTTTCCTCGATCAGAATTTTGATGGAAAGAAATCAAATGATTGCAGAAGGAGCAGGTGCATCATCTCTTGCGGCTGCTTTAACCGGCAAGGCGGGAAGCGGAAAGATAGTCTGTGTTATTTCAGGCGGGAATATTGATGAGGTCAAGTTAAAGGCGATCATGGATAATAAGATACCTTAAGATCAATTAAAAGGAATGGAGTTTGTTTTTTTCATATTAGTGATAGCGATCATCCTGAGGCCGTTTACCGTACTATTTCATGAGCTGGGACATGGAATAACTGCTCTGTTGTTAACCAAAGAAAAAGTCACATTATACATTGGCTCTTATGGTGACCCAAAAAACAGTTTTAAATTCAGTCTTGGTCGCCTTGAGTTTTTTATTAAATATTTCTCGGTATTATGGGAAATCGGACTATGTGTTCATCAGAGCAAGAATATACCGCTTAACAGACAAATACTGATCACCCTTTTTGGCCCCATT
>JACZTA010000193.1 GCA_022573915.1 Bacteroidota bacterium
GCGAAGTTGGCGCATTCGATTGAGGAATTGAGGACAATATCTAATGTGTATGGCCAGTACCTGGTTTCCACGGATGAGAGTATCGAATCGATCTATGTGATGCAAGTAGCCAACCCTGCCGAAAAATCAGTTCCTATCCGAAGGTTAATCATCATAAGCATTACCTTGATCAGCTTGTTTACCTCATTTGTAGCTGCCATACTGATCGATATGGTCATCAAAAGATAAGAGGTCAACACATGACTTCCTTGCTTAATAAAAATCTAAACCTTACGATATATGCGGGTATAGCCCTGCTGACCTTAGCCAGTCTTTTCTACGGTGCTTTTACCGAGAAGTTTTTTCTCTTTGCCATTCCTTTTGTACTTCTCTTCGCTTATTTCTGCATTACAGATTTCAAGAAGGTATATCTCGCATTAATGTTCTTTATTCCATTTTCTGCCGAGATTCAATTCACTAATGGATTCGCCACCGATTTGCCTGCTGAACCGATTATTGTGTCCCTGATGCTTGTTTTCTTTCTCTTCATCATTACTAAAAAACAAATTGATTTTGAATTCATAAAGCATCCAATCATACAGATGTTGTTTATCCATTTGGCATGGGTGTTGGTGGCAGTATTCTTCTCTTCCACGGTGTTAATTTCTGTGAAATTCCTGCTAGCTAAGATATGGTACGTCACAGTGTTTGTCTTTCTTACATTGCTTTTGATCAAAGAAGCAAAGGACTTTAAAGCAGTTTTTTGGGTCATCTTCATTCCTATGTCTTACACCCTATGCCTTACTATCTTCAAACATGGGTTAGAAGGATTTGCCTTTGATAAGATCAATGACTCTTTAAGGCCATTTTACAGGAATCACGTGAATTATGCTGCATTTGTTTCCTTGTTTCTCCCCTTCGTTTGGATTGCAGCTAACTGGTATGAAAAAGGCAGCTTTTTACGATACTTGTTAATCGCTGCCAGGTATTTATTTCTTACAGCACTGGTATTATCCTACACCAGGGGAGCAATCCTTGCCGTGATACTATCTCTAGTTGTCTTATTTATCATTGAGAGGAAACTTCTCAAGTGGGGCATTTTCCTGGGGCTGGCAGCAAGTATATTCGTAGGAGGATATTTAATAAAGGATCAGAAATATCTGGATTATGCTCCGGAATATGAATCAACCGTATATCATGGGCAGTTAAAAGACCATTTAAAAGCCACTACCCAGGCAAATGACATCTCCTCCGTGGAGCGAATATACAGATGGATCGCAGGTGTAAGGATGAGTATGGATAAACCGCTAACCGGATTTGGACCGAATAATTTTTATCACTTTTATAAAGGGTATTCGGTTTCTTCTTTCTCTACCTATGTGAGTGACAACCCCGAAAAATCGGGAGCGCATAATTATTTCTTACTCCTTGTAACCGAGCAAGGATACCCGGCGCTGCTCATCTTTCTCATGCTTACCATTGTCATTTTTCACTACATCATCAAACTTTATAAATCATATAAACATAAGCTACAGAAAGAATTTGCAATGGCCATCTTCCTGTCAATGATCATTATCTATACACAATTATGCCTGAGTGACCTGGTAGAAGCGTTGAAGATTGGGGCCTTTTTCTTCATCAATATCGCCTTAATAGTGAATCTTAGTAATGGGCATCTTCGATTCAGCGAGCTAAAACACTCAGCAGATGCATTACCGGAAGACGACTCTCAGTTTCCACCTACCTAAGCAGGAATTACTGTTTCCAGTCGGCTATAAAAAGATTTGTATCCCTGGTGTCTCCATTATTTCTATTCGAAGAAAATATGATCTTTTTACCATCGTGAGAGAACATAGGGAAGGCATCAAAAACACCATCATGCGTTATTTGTTGCAATGCAGTACCATCGATGTTGATCATATACAAGTTGAATGGAAATCCACGCTCTGATTCATAGTTAGAAGAGAAAATTACCATCTCTCCTGAAGGATGAAAGAATGGTGCCCAGTTGGCACCACCAAGATGAGTGACTTGTTTTAGTTCTGAACCATCAATATTACAAATATAAAGCTCCAGCCGGGTAGGTGCGACAAGTCCTTGAGCCAGAAGATCCTTGTATTCCTGTATTTCCTCATCAGTCTTGGGACGTGATGAGCGAAAAATTAATTTCAACCCGTCCGGGGAAAAAAATGCGCCACCGTCATAACCTAATCCGAATGTGATCTGCTTGACATTACTTCCATCCGTGTCCATGGTGTATAAATCCAGATCCCCATTTCTCATCGAGGTAAATACAATTTTATCACCCTCGGGAGATACGGTTGCCTCGGCATCATACACGTCGTTGTCTGACAATTGATATAGTAATTTCCCATCCAGGTTGGAAACATAAATTTCATAGTCAGAGTAGATCGGCCAAACATATTTTTTTATCACTGAACGATCAGGCACCTCCGGGCATTTAGCATCTCCCATATGTGTTGAAGCATAAATTATCGTGCTATCTCCATGCAAGAAGTATGGACACGTCGTTCTACCCTCTCCGGTACTTACCAATGAAGGTGAAAATTCAGTATCCCCGGTGATATCCGCAAAATAGATCTGATCGCATTCGATTCCCTCAGACTTATTAGTTCGTTGGAATACGATTTTCCTGTTATCAAAACTGAAATACGCCTCTGCGTTCTCACCTCCAAAGGTTAGTTGTTTGATATTGGTAAAAAACCTTTCCTCCTCAGGATAAATTATTTGTTCGGCCTCACCTTCACCTTTGTTCGATCCTTTGTTATCAAGGTTCGTGGAGAATGAAGCCCAAACCAGCAACGCTATAAACCCTAGAGCGAAGTATTTCATGTTTATCTTAATCAATCCGGTCATAATTTTAATTGAACCCACAAATTTACGGTTAGAGCTAGTTTATATGTCACGATATTGCAACAAATTCAATTATAGCTGATATTATTAGCTGGAAGAGTTACGTTAAAAGCATGAATCACGTTGCATGCCCATGTTTGGCCTGCCTTCTACTCTAGCTGACGACAGGCAATGAGGACGCATAAGGATGATATTTAAGAATGTGTCGCGGGACACAATAATGGAGGCTACCCGCCCCCCATAATGCAATCTAGGTGAAACTGCTAATTGAGTCAAGAAGTAATGAGTAGGTGTAGGTGTTTAGTCATGCGATCGGTTTCGGTGAGAATGAGTTTAGAATTGTCGCTATATTGTTAATGTAGTAGTTTTGGAGACAGAAAGAATTGGAGCGAAAAATATGAAGCAAGTTTTAAAATTCATCTTTTTGATTGCATTGTGTCTTGTCCTCTCGCATTGTGGAAACAGGCAAATAGACGAGGATAGTGAGGAGCCCGCTGTGATTGAGAATCAACAATCATTATTGGACTCCACGATCGATGATCCCAGGTATCAATTAATAGGTGAGATTACCCAAGCAATTCGACAGGATTCAAGCAATGCAGATCTTTTTTATGAAAGAGCGTTGGTTTACATTGAAATAGAACTTTTTAGTTCTGCTGTCTACGACCTGAATAAGGCCATCTCCATCGACCCTACCAGAGGTAAATATTTCAAATCCCTTGCGGAGATAAGCTATAATGCCGGCGCTGAAGCAGATGCTTTCAGGTTGTACCAAAAAGCTTATGAATTATGGCCATCAGATATTGACATTAACCTGAAGTTGGCGCTCTATTTCTACATTTTTAAAAAGTACGATAAATCGATTGAGCATGTGAATAATGTTTTGAAGAGAGAAGTACACAATCAATACGCTTATTTCTATAAAGGAATGAATTACAAAGAGATTGGAGATACCGCTAAAGCTATTTCCAGTTTTCAAACTGCCATTGAACAAGAGCCTGATTATTATGATGCCTATATGCAGGTTGGACTGTTAATGAGTTTCCAGAAAAATGATCTTGCTCTGGAATATTTGAATAATGCGTTACGATTGGATTCAAACAGTATGGAAGTTTTTTATGCGATTGCCATGCATTATCAGAATAAGGGAGAGTATCAAACTGCAATACAGGTGTACAAGGATGCGATCAATATTGATCCGCAATTTGAACACGCATTCCATAATATTGGCTATATTTACCTTGATTTAGATTCTATTGATAAAGCGTTTAAATTTCTAAATCTTGCTATACAAGTCTCACCTTCATATGCTTTAGCCTACTATCATCGAGGAAAATGTCATGAAATTAATGGTGACTATAGAGATGCTATGATGGACTATCAGCAAGCATTGAATTTTGATCCGGACCTCTTGATGGCCAGAGAAGATCTACATAAATTAAAAGCCAATATTTAGTTCATCCCAGTTTATGATCAAAATAACTTTTCCAGACAATAATGTGAAGGAGTATCCCGACGGCTCCACTGGGCTGGATATTGCCAAAGACATCAGCAATAGTCTTGCAAAAGAAGTGTTAAGCGTAAAAATAAACGGTGAAGTTTGGGATGCAACGCGTCCGATCGATACAGATGCAACCATCCAGCTATTAACATGGAAAGATAAAGAAGGAAAATCAAGTTTTTGGCATTCATCGGCTCATTTAATGGCCGAAGCTTTGGAGTCTTTATTTCCGGGAATTAAGCTCGGCATTGGCCCGGCCATTGAAACCGGTTTTTATTATGACGTGGATTCAGGAGACAAGCAGATCACTGAAGAGGACCTTCCAGCGATTGAAAAAAAGATGAAAGAACTGGCCGGTCAAAACAATGAATACCGGCGCGAGGAGATTTCTAAAAAAGATGCGCTTAAGTATTTCGAAGAAAAAGGGGATGAATATAAGCTGGAGCTCATAAACGAGTTGGAGGATGGAACGATAACATTTTACCACCAGGGTGGATTTACTGATCTATGTCGCGGGCCGCATATTCCATCCACGAAATTTATTAAATCGGTCAAACTGCTGACAATTGCCGGTGCCTATTGGAGGGGTGATGAGAAAAACAAACAATTAACAAGGCTATACGGTGTCACTTTTCCGAAGCAGGCGGAGTTGGACGAATACCTGGATATTCTCGAACAAGCAAAGGAACGGGACCATAGAAAGATAGGTAAAGAGCTAGAGCTTTTCATGTTCTCTGAAAAGGTTGGAGGAGGATTGCCGTTATGGCTGCCAAAAGGCACCATCATCCGGGAGACTTTAATCGATTTTCTCAAAAAAGAACAGTTACAAAGAGGTTATGTCCCGGTTGTTACACCACATATTGGTAAAAAAGATCTCTATGTCACTTCCGGACATTGGGAAAAGTACGGTTCAGATTCATTCCGGCCAATCACAACTCCGCATGAGGGAGAGGAATATTTATTAAAACCAATGAATTGTCCTCACCACTGCGAGATCTATGCGTACAAACCCAGGTCTTACAGGGACCTTCCGTTACGCATCGCCGAGTTTGGAATGGTATACAGGTATGAGCAATCAGGGGAACTGAATGGATTAACCCGGGTTCGTAGTTTCACAGTTGATGATGCTCATATATTCTGCAGGCCTGATCAGGTAAAAGAGGAGTTTTTGAATGTCATAGATCTCGTTCTGCATGTTTTCAAAACCCTGGGATTCAAAGAATT
Organism: Bacteroidota bacterium; assembly: GCA_022573915.1. Taxonomy (GTDB): domain Bacteria; phylum Bacteroidota; class Bacteroidia; order Chitinophagales; family JACZTA01; genus JACZTA01. The sequence goes on from JACZTA010000193.1 coordinate 5,579, forward strand.
TACGACGCAGATTTCATTACGCGATCCGGAGGATAAGGAAAAATATATTGGATCTGATGAAAATTGGGAAAAGGCAGAACGCGACATTATCGAAGCAACTGAAGAAACAGGTTTAGAGACAGTCACTGAAATAGGAGAAGCTGCTTTCTATGGTCCAAAATTGGACTTTATTGTGAAGGATGCGCTTGGAAGACCTTGGCAATTAGGCACGATACAAGTTGATTATAATCTACCTGAACGTTTTAAACTGGAATATATCGGAGATGATAATGAACGACATAGACCGGTAATGATCCATAGGGCACCCTTTGGATCCCTGGAACGTTTTATGGCCGTTTTGATTGAGCATTATGCCGGAAACTTTCCTTTATGGCTCGCACCTGAACAAGTAACCATCCTTCCGATCAGCGAAAAATTCCATGACTATGCAGTAAAAGTTTTGAATCTATTGAAGAATGACGATATTAAAGTGACCATAGATGACAGAAACGAAAAGATCGGCAAGAAAATCCGGGAGGCAGAAGTGAAAAAAATACCGATCATGCTGATTGTAGGAGAGAAAGAACAAAGCACAGAAGAGGTGGCAGTTCGATTACATGGTAAAGGAGATCAGGGAAGTTTAACAATGAGTAGCTTTAAGGAATTATTTGATAAACTTATGATTGAAAGTAAGTCGATTAACTAAAAATTATTATTAACTAAAAAACCAACATTTGAAAAGAAAGAAAACCGTCTGGAGGAAAAAACCTTCCTTCCGCACAAATGAGGAAATAACTGCTCCCCAGGTACGATTAGTGGGAGAGGAGGATGAACAAGGAGTTTACGTAACTGCAGAAGCTATAAGGCTGGCTAAAGAACAAGAACTGGATTTGGTTGAAATTTCACCTAATGCAGATCCTCCCGTCTGCAGGATAGTTGATTATAGAAAATTTCTTTACGAAAAGAAGAAGAAAGAAAAAGAGATCAAAGCCAATACCACGAGGATGGTGATCAAGGAGATCCGGTTTACTCCTCATACCGATGATCACGATTTTGAATTCAAAACCAAACATGCGGAGAAATTTCTGAAAGACGGCGCTAAGGTCAAGGCCTATGTGCAGTTCAGAGGAAGATCGATTATCTTTAAGGAACAAGGTGAAGTGATCTTGCTCAAATTTGCGCAACGACTTGAAGAATGGGGCACGGTTGAGACGCTTCCAAAATTGGAAGGAAAACGGATGCACATTCTTATCACTTCCGGCAAGGTTAAGTCGAAAAACTAGCTCCTCAGTTAGAATACCATTCGGAATTTTAATTAATAGATATTTGTCTTACCTTTGCAAAAATTTTCAGGAAATGCCTAAGGTAAAAACGAATTCAAGTGCTAAAAAGAGATTTAGAGTTACAGGCACCGGAAAGATACGCATGAAACATGCATATAAAGCGCATAAGCTTTATAAGAAATCTAAAAGAGCTAAAAGGGCATTAGGCCAAACTGATAATGTTTCAAAACCTGACTTGAATAATGTCAAGCATATGTTGGGCTTAAAGTAAAAGATAATTGAGTTATGCCAAGATCAGCAAATAAAGTTGCAGCAAGGAATAGAAGGAGAAAGTTCTTAAAATTTGCCAAAGGCTATTGGGGAAGAAGAAAGAACGTGTGGACGGTAGCTTATGAAGCCATTCAGAAAGGTTGGGAATATGCCTACGAACACAGGAAGAATAAGAAAGGGGATTTCAGGGCAGTCTGGATCCAACGAATCAATGCAGCAGTGAGAGAAGAAGGGATCAGCTATTCTAAGTTCATCAATAACCTGAAGAATAAAAATATCGAACTCAACAGGAAAACCCTGGCCGATCTAGCCATGAATCATCCTAAAGCATTCAAGGCAGTCGTTGATACTGCAAAGGCTTAGTTTACAATTTGCAGTTGGCTGTTTGCAATCTATCCTATCCTAAAACATCTCATACTAATCGACCCATACTCGATATCCTC
>JACZTA010000194.1 GCA_022573915.1 Bacteroidota bacterium
CTTCAGGTTCCGGTACAGTGGAACTTAAGAGTACAGCGACAATCACTCTACCTTCGGCTTTTACAACTTATAATAACCTGATAATGAATAATACAGGAACCCTCAAACTAGGAGTCAACACCGTTTTAACAGGAAATTTAGACATCCTGGATGGTACTTTCGATACTGATGGTGCCAGTAGTTATAGCTTGGACATTTCTGGTAATTTTAGCATTGAGGCTTCTACCAGCTTCAATGCGAACAATAGTGTTATAACTCTGGAAGGTAACTTCACGCATGACGGAACATTTAATAAGGGTAACAGTACCTTAACATTCGATGGTGCGGGGGTTCAAATAATCTCAGGTAGTAATGTTAATCTTTATGAAATTATAGTGAATAAATCCTCCGGACTACTTACGATAGACGTAGACGTGGATGCCGATAAAATTCAGCAAAATAACGGTAATGTATTATTAGATAATTGCAATCTTACGCTTGCGGCGGCCGGTATGAGCGGAGGAGGTTCTTCCAGTTATATCATCACCGATGGTACAAGCTATGTTTCAGAGCATATTATAGCTACCGGCTCGTACACATTCCATGTTGGGGATGCAACGAATTATTCGCCCTTCACTATTACCATTAATTCTGCAACCTTTTCAGGAAACGATTCGCTAACGATGAGTGTGACAAATGCACAACACCCTAATATGGGAACAGGAGATTATATAGATCGATATTGGACAGTAGATGCCAGAGGATTTACAGCTTTGAATTATGATGTCAGTTATATTTATGTGGATGCTGATATCCAGGGTACGGAAGCCAATTTGAAAAGCGCAAGCTGGAATGGAAGTAACTGGACTCCATATTTTATGGTTAACGCTGCTGCAAATACCTTGTTCAGCGTGGGAGGCATAACAACCATCCCTAGTGGATTTGCCTTTTCAGGTGGCGGGTCAACTGCTTTGCCGATCCAGTTAGTTTACTTTGCAGCCAGTATAATTGGGGACAATTATACAGAAATATCGTGGACTACTGTATCAGAATTGAACAATGATTATTTTACTCTTGAACGTAGCGATGACCTTAATGACTTCTATGAGGTAACCCAGGTAATGGGTTCCGGTAATAGTATATTTGCTCAGGAGTATTCTACAGTGGATGAAGAGCCCCTGTTTGGTACAGTCTACTATCGCCTTAAGCAAACAGACTTTAACGGTGAATTCGAGTATTCAGATGTTATTTCCGTCACCATGAAGTTGTCTAAACCGGAATTTGACGTATATCCAAATCCTTCTAATGGTTCGGGTATATCCCTGAGATTCAAAAACCAAGATTGGGACAAGTTATTGGTAGTACTTTATAATACAAATGGTGAACTGATTTACTCAGAAGTTGTCCTACAAGATGGCTTCACATCCAAATTCGCTTTAGGCATTTCTGAAACCTTGTCACCCGGAATTTATTTCGTGGTTGGAAGCTCCAATGATCAAATCTATCAACAACGATTGATCATTCAGTAGAGAAGAATTACCCACTTTGTCTGATCGCCGGTTTACATGATTAAAAGCTCATCCTGACATAGGGAACTTTTGTTCCTTCTGAAACCCTCCTGAACATCATCCTGACGATTGTCAGCCAAAGATGACTTGTTGCTTATTAGCAGTAGCGAGGGATTGGCAGTAACAGATAAAACAAAATACAGAGCAAATTACCTTCTAAAGGTATATAACCACCGAAACCATGGTTTTGAAAAAATCTAATCCCTTTGAAACCATTGATAATGAGCAACTTAACAGATAAACCTATGAAAGTAACAAGAAATTATAGCCACTCGTCTAAGAACCAAAGTGGTTCATCACATTATCTCATCGTAAGTACGGTTTTGTGCGTAATAGAATAATAATACAATCCAACTAATGATCACCCTCAGTATAATTATAATCATAATGAAAAAGATATTACATATCGAGATTAATAGTAAATATATCGATGCCTTAGGCAGCTTTTCCAAGCGAGTTTGCAACCGCTATTTATTATCCGGGTTGTTGATCATCTTCCTGACCGGGATAATCAATAATGCCAATGCAGCCACATTTATTATAACCTCCAACACTAATTGGAGCGCTATCAGTGGAGGACCTCCTGGAGCTACTGATGTCGTTACGGTAAAAAATGGAGCTACATTAACAATTGATATTAGCACTGCTGAATGTGGTGAATTAAATCTAGGAAGTGGAAATCCTTCGGGAGGCGATGGCACTGTCAGTTTTAATTCAGGTTCTATACTGACCATTATCACATCCACCGCAACAGTTTTTATAGGAAAAGCCACTGGTGGTGGATTTTCTGGTTATATCGATATGACTGCGGGAGGGAAACTTATTTGCAGAGCAATGACTCATGTTGCGGGAACGTTCACTTCAGGTTCCGGTACAGTGGAACTTCAGAGTACAGCGACAATCACTCTACCTTCAGCTTTTACAACTTATAATAACCTGACAATGAACAATACGGGAACCCTCCAACTAGGAGTCAACACCGTTTTAACTGGAAATTTAGACATCCTGGATGGTACTTTCGATACTGATGGTGCCAGTAGTTATAGCTTGGACATTTCCGGTAATCTTAACATTGTATCTCCTGCTAGCTTTAATGCGAATAACAGTGTTATGACGCTTAAAAGTAATTTAACAAATACCGGAACATTTAATAACGGTAGCAGCACCTTAACTTTTGATGGCACCGGAGCTCAAATAATTAACGGTAATAATATTAAACTATATGAATTCATAGTAAATAAATCTTCCGGACTTCTTACACTAGACGTAAATGTTGATGCCGATAAGATTCAGTTAAATAGCGGAAATGTATTGCTGGATAATTGCAACCTTAACATAGATGTATCCGGATTAAGCGGGGGAGGTTCTTCCAGTTACGTAATAACCGATGGTACAAGTCATTTTTCAGAAGGCATTGCAGCAATAGGTCCGTACATATTTCATGTTGGGGATTTAACGAACTATACACCTTTCACCATTACTATAAATTCGGCTACCTTTTCGGGGAGCGATTCGGTGACGCTAAATGTGAAAGATTCCAAACATCCCAGTATGGGGATTGGAGACCATATTAAGAGATATTGGACTGTCGATGCAGGAGGATTTACAGCTTTGAATTATGATGTAAGCTATATTTACGTGGATGGCGATATCCAGGGTACGGAAGCTGATTTGATAAGTGCGAGCTGGGACGGAAGTAACTGGACTCAATATTTTATGGTTAACGCCGCCGCAAATACATTATTCAGCGTGGGAGGTATAACAACCATCCCTAGTGGATTTGCATTCTCAGGAGGAGGATCAATAGCTTTGCCTATTCAATTAGTGACGTTCACGGCGGAAATAATCGAGAATGATAAGGTTGAGTTAGCCTGGGCTACTGTATCAGAACTGAACAATGATTATTTTACTCTCGAACGTAGCGATAACCATAATGACTTCTATGAGGTAACCCAGGTAATGGGTTCCGGTAATAGTATATTTGCTCAGGAGTATTCTACGGTGGATGAAAAACCCTTGTTTGGTACAGTCTACTATCGCCTTAAGCAAACGGACTTTAACGGTGAATTCGAGTATTCAGATGTTATTTCTGTCACCATGAAGTTGTCTAAACCGGAATTTGACGTATTTCCAAATCCTTCTAACGGTTCGGGTATATCTTTGAGATTCAAAAACCAAAATTGGGACAAGGTATTGGTGGTACTATATAATACAAATGGTGAATTGATTTACTCAGAAGTTGTTCTACAAGATGGCTTCACAACCAAATTCGCTTTAGGTATTTCTGAAACCTTGTCACCCGGAATTTATTTCGTGGTTGGAAGCTCCAATGATCAAATCTATCAACAACGATTGATCATTCAGTAAAGAAGAATTACCCACTTTGTCTGATCGCCGGTTTACATGATTAAAAGGTCATCCTGACTAAGGGAACTTTAGTTCCTCCTGAACGTCCAAACTGTCTGAAACTTGATTCAATTGATTAAAGTATCATCATGATTCAGGGAACTCTTGTGCCTTCTGAAAGACTCCTGAACGTCATCATAACGATTGTCAGCCAAAGATGACTTGTTCAGGCTTATTAGCAGTAGGGAGGATCTACAATAACGGATAAAACAAAACACAGAGCAAACTACATTATAGAGGTATATGACCCCCAAAACCGTGGTTTTGAGAAGATCTACTCCCTCTGAAACCATTGATAATGAGCAACTTAACAGATAAACCTATCAATTTAACAAGAAATTACAGCCACTCGTCTAAGAAGCAAAGTGGTTCATCATATAATCTCATCGTATGCACGATTTTGTGCGTAATAGAATAGTAATAGAGAACTGTTTTAATCCTTAGTATTGGTACAGTTCCAATCCTTATGAAAAAAGAATTATACACTAAAAGAAAAAGCGAATATGCGATAGGCTTGAATGGCTTATTCATGCATATGGTCAAAGGGTTGTTTACCATTATTCTGGCAACTTTCATCAGTTCTACCAGTGCCATTACTTTTAATATAACAACCGACACCGATTGGAGCGCCATTTCAAACGGGCCACCCACGAGCATGGATATTGTAACCGTTAAGAACGGTGCAACTTTAACAGTTGACGTAAGTAATGCTGTATGCCTAAAATTGAATGTAGGTGCCGGTAATCCAAGTGCAGGCGATGGAACTATTGCATTTAATGCAGGATCTCAATTAACAGTAAACACAACCGGTGCAGTAATACTTGGACTGGAAACTACCAATGGAACCATAGATATGTCTGCAGGAGGTCAACTTTTATGTGCTAATATAAAATTGTCAAAGGGCACAGGTACACTGATTCCTGGAATTGGAACCATAGCATTTACACCGAATGGAACAATTTTTCTTGCATCATCTTTCAATACACTTAATGATGTAATAATTGATGACCCCAGAGAACTAAGTAAGGTTACGCTTCAGGCTAATACAACTTATAATGATGAGTCTGCGTCACTCAACCCTATATTTGTCAACTATCAAAATCCTAATCCCGAATTTGCTGTATTTCCAAATCCTTCCAATGGCTCGAATGTATCACTGAAGTTTAACTCTATGAATTGGGAAGACGTGCTGGTAGTGCTTTATAACCCGCTTGGTGAATTGGTTTACTCTGAGGTTGTTCTACAAGACAACGGATCGTTCAACTTTGCATTAGATCTTTCGGATAAACTACCCCAAGGAATTTATTTAGTGATAGGAAGCTCTAATGATCAAATGTATCAGCAGCGATTAATAGTACAATGAAGCTGAGCAGCTAAAAATAATATAAAAGGAAAGACCCATATGAACAGGATTATCAATATGAACAAAAATACAAGTGGATCATTCAATAGTCGGCCAATATTCTTAAAGGAAAAGGCTCCAACGATCAAAATATTTTTGGAAGAGATCTTATACATCGAGGCGTTTGGAAATCACGTAAGTATTAAAACGCCTACAGATCGCTTTACTGTGAACGAGACAATGAAAGACATAGAAGGCATGTTACCAAATGCAAATTTTATTAGAGTTCACCGGTCTTATATAGTTCCGCTGAACAAGGTTAAGATGCTGCATGAGAAATCCTTAGTGATTGATAATATGTTTATCCCTATTAGTAATTTGTATAAAAGGGATCTTAAAAAACGCCTAAAAGAGGCATAATCTATTTATTTAATCTAAGTGGTTAAACAGTTTCTGACCCTTGATGAAACGTAACAAAAATTGGATCAAGACGTATAAGTAAGAACCTGAGAACCACTAAAAGCAAAACATGAGAAAATGCTACAATCTAACCCGTTTAACATTTCACAGACTCAGGAAGCTGATAACTCTTTAGAAAACAACCAACCAAAACCATCAGGTCATATATTCCTGAAGGCTGCAGCCAGGTTGTTAAAGATTTATCCTGAAGAAATTCTTTGGATAGAAGCGCTGGGTGATTACGTGGTAATCAACACAATTAAAGAGAAATATACAATTCATTCTACGATGAAGGGTATAGAGCTCAAACTTCCTTCAGAAGATTTTATCCGAGTCCACAGATCATTTATTGTAAGAATAGATCAGATCAATGCCATTGAAGGCAAGATCCTGGTGATCGATAAGAAATTGATACCGGTAAGCAAATCTTACAAAAAGGGCTTGATAAATAGGCTGAATCTTCTGTAGACGATCTGAGTACTTTTAACCTACTGAATACTTTCCTGACATGGTTGCATGGCTGAATAGCTACATGGCTCTGGCGTATTTCAACTCTTTGCGTGTTTGCGCTTCCTCCACGGTTAAGCATTAAAATAGAAACGTTTAATCAAACATGAGTAGATAGTTGGCCCAACGGCAACCGCACTCTCATTCACTCTCTCATTCTCTGCTCAACTCTTCGATAGAAAGGAAAACATCCCAAACGCTTTCCACCTAATTAATGGGAATTTCACCCAATTCCCGTGTCCATTCATCGAATTTTATGTCCGTTTAACATAAGCACGGAGTACGTTCGTCGAAAATCCCAGATTATTCATCGATAAAACACAACCGATCATCGATGACATACGTATAATGGTCTAAATATCGCATTAAGACATATATTCGAAAGAGTGATTTGAGTTGATTTGAACTATATGAAAAGCAAGATATTAACCATGACAGCTGAGCGATCAAATATACGGGCCATCGTCTTTTTGGCATTTTTATCTCTTACCATTGCGTTGAATCCTGGTACAGTTTCCGCGATTACTTTTACTATTACATCAAACATTGATTGGAGTGCTATCAGTGGAGGACCTCCTGGAGCTAGTGATATCGTTACGGTAAAAAATGGCGCTACCTTAACAATTAATGTTAGCGATGCTGTTTGTGGTGAATTAAATCTAGGGAGTGGAAACCCTTCAGGTGGCGATGGTACTGTCAGTTTTAATTCAGGTTCTTTATTAACCATCATCACATCCACTGCAACAGTTTTTATAGGAAAAGCGAGTGGCGGAGGGCATGCCGGATTTCTTGACATGACCAATGGAGGTAAACTAATTTGTAACACCTTGACTTACATTGACGGAGTATTTACTCCGGGCGCAGGAACGATTGAATTTCAGAGCACAGCTGCAACCAATCTGCCCGCAGCTTTTGCAACGTATCACAATCTTGTAATGAATGGTACCGGATCGCTTAAACAGGGAGTTAATACATCATTAACAGGAGATCTCGACATACATACAGGTACTTTCGATACAGATGCCTCTAACAATTATAACCTGGACGTTACAGGTAATATTAGGATTGACGCTCCTGCCAGCTTCAATGCGAATAACAGTGTAATAACACTTCAAGCTGATCTCACGAATATTGGAATATTCAATAAGGGTAACAGTACCTTAACTTTTGATGGCGCAGGGGCTCAACAAATTAGCGGTAGTAGTTTAAACCTTTATGAATTCATACTCAATAAATCTTCCGGGCTTCTTACGCTGGATATAAATGTAG
>JACZTA010000195.1 GCA_022573915.1 Bacteroidota bacterium
CCTGCCGTCCAGAGTAGCCGTAAAACTACCACCTGTTCCGAAAGATTGCGGTCCGTAATCATCGGCATTTGGATCACCGGATGGATCTCCCTGGTCCCCATCATCATTATTGTCTCCCTCCGATGTGGTCGTATTCTGGTTTTGATTATCGGGGTTAAATAATGCATTTGGGTCAACTACCGGATCTTCTTCTTCATTAGGATCCTCCTCCGGGTTATCTATATTGGTGTTAGAATCATTATCTGTATCCTGATTAATAACCGGCGCATCTTCAGTATCCTGTGTCATGACATCCTCTTCTGCATTTGTTGATTCTGAAGGATTAGGCTGAGTGTTCGGATCATCCTCTTGTTCCGCTATGGGTTGAACATCACCTGACCCGATTTCAGTATAACCAAAATTTATCATGATTCCTTCCTCTGCAGGAGGAGGGAATACAGAGGTAAATCCAACCAGTAATAATAACGCTATGACAACAGTAAAGAATATTATTGTGATCAGCGCGCTCTTTTTTCTTTCCTTTTGTGTTGCAGTTTCCATTAGTCTTCAGGTTGCGTAGCCAATATCATGTTTGCATTCAATTTCCTGCCTATACTTAACAAAGCTACCGTTTTCCCATGAGGAACCGTTTCATCTATGCGTAAAACGATAACAGGATCTTTAATATTGCGAATCTCTTCATATATAACAGATTGCAGATCTTCAAAATCAACTAAACGGTCGTTTACATAATACTTTAAATCCGCTGTAATCGAGACCATCACCGTCTGTTTAGACAATTCCTGGCCATCGGCCCTTGGCAACAATAATTTTATCGCATTAGGCGCCACCAATGTTGAAGTCAACATAAAGAAAATCAGTAACAAGAATATGACATCCGCCAGAGACGCCATATTAAAATTTGGGTCGCGCTTATTCCTGGTTTGAAGGTTCATTACGTTGATCTTTATCTTGCAGAAGATCTATAAAATCTATTGTATTTGCTTCCATTTTGTGTACCACATTATCAGTCAAACTTACAATAAAGTTATAACCGATGAACGCCAAAATGCCCACCAGCAATCCGGTTGCCGTAGTGACCAATGCCTCATATATTCCACCTGCTAACAAACCCGGATCAATATTGTTTCCGGCATGTGCGATATTGTAAAAGGCACGAATCATGCCAGTTACCGTACCTAGAAAACCTAACATAGGGGCAGCTCCTGCGATAGTAGCAAGGGTCGAAACATTTTTTTCCATTTTGTAGATTTCCAATTTTCCCACGTTGTCGATTGCCGCATCAATATGTTTTAAGGGCTTGCCAATATGAATGATCCCTTTTTCCAACATTCTTGCAGTAGGTGTATCGGAATTCTTACATAGCGTCTTAGCTGCTTCTATATTCCCTGTATAGACGTAATCTTTGATATTTTCCATAAAATGAGGGTCAATTTTGGAAGCCCTCTTGATAGCCAGGTAGCGTTCTATTAATATATAAACAGCGATTACCGCAAGGAGAATGATGGGGATCATTAGCCAACCTCCCTTCAACATTAAACTGAATATAGAGGTGAATTCAGTACCACTGCCTCCACCTGATGAATCAGCGGTTGTACCTACAGTATCTGCAACAGCTTGTAAAAGCATGATTTTCATTGACGACCAGATTTAAATTGTGACCTTAATTGTGCTCAGGATTCAAAAGTAGTTGTAATTGCTCTTACCCAAACTAATTGAAACGAAATGTTTTCCACAAAGTTTATAATATTAGACAGCTACAAAATAGCGGGCATTGAACCTAAGAATCAGGCTCTCCGGAAACCGTGCTGCAATGTGGGAAAATATCCACATTTTTAAAGCCTGATATCGCTGGAAACCACTTTAAAATAAGGGGTTTATTTACTAACTTTGATAAGGCATGCAGCAGCTAAATCCAGCTGCATTTCATCCTATTCTTTTTGCTTTAAAAGAGCATATTTCAGTCATAATTAATTAAAGGATCATATATGGACATTGGTGAACGAATTATACCGATTAATATAGAAGAAGAAATGAAAACAGCGTACATCGATTATTCGATGTCCGTAATTGTCTCAAGAGCATTGCCCGATGTGCGGGATGGATTAAAACCCGTTCATAGGCGGGTATTGTTTGGAATGTCAGAATTGGGTGTAGCTAGTTCTAAGCCCCATAAGAAGTCTGCCAGGATTGTAGGGGAGGTATTGGGTAAGTTTCATCCACATGGTGACGTTTCTGTTTATGACGCCATGGTAAGAATGGCTCAAGAATGGTCCTTGAGATATCCACTGGTAGATGGACAGGGCAACTTCGGCTCTGTTGATGGTGACAGTCCTGCAGCAATGCGATATACTGAAGCCAGGCTCAGAAAAATTGCGGAGGAAATGTTGGCGGATATTGATAAGGAAACGGTTGATTTTGGACTCAACTTTGACGATACGCTTGAAGAGCCAAAAGTACTTCCTTCTAAGATTCCAAATCTTTTAGTTAATGGTGCATCAGGTATTGCGGTGGGAATGGCTACGAATATGCTTCCGCATAATTTAAGGGAAGTAGTTGATGGAATAATTGATTATATCAACAACAACGATATTACAATAGAAGAATTAATTAAAAAGATCAAAGCACCTGATTTTCCCACGGGCGGAACAATTTACGGTTACGAAGGAGTGAAGGAAGCTTTTGAGACAGGCCGGGGCCGTGTTGTGGTCAGGGCTAAAACTGAAATTGAGCCTGGAAAAACTGATAGGATGAACATTATTGTTAATGAGATTCCTTATCAGGTAAATAAGTCTTCGTTGATCATCAGAACCGTTGAGATGATCAACAACGGGAAGATTGAAGGCATTTCAAATATACGGGATGAATCGGACAGGCAAGGGATGAGAATAGTTTATGAGTTAAAACGGTCGGCTATTCCCAATGTAGTACTGAATCAGTTGTTTAAATACACACAACTGGAAACTTCTTTTGGCATCAATAATATTGCGCTTGCCAATGGCCGGCCTGTATTGATGAACCTCAAAGACATGATCGGCCATTTTGTAAATCATCGACATGAAGTAGTTGTTAGAAGAACAGAATATGAATTAAGAGAAGCTGAGAAAAGAGCTCATATACTTGAGGGTCTGTTAGTCTGCCTCGATAATCTCGATGCCGTCATTAAACTTATTAGAAATTCAAAGACACCCGAGGATGCTAAGGTTGGTTTGATGAAATCTTTCAAACTTTCTGAGATTCAGTCCAAAGCAATATTGGAATTAAGACTACAAAAACTTACCGGACTTGAAAGAGAAAAAGTAAAAGACGAATATAAAGAGATCATGAAAATGATCGAATATTATGAGGGTATCTTGAAGGATAAGAATCTCAGGATGGAGATCATCAAGGACGAGTTAACCGAGATTAAAGAAAAATACGGTGATGAGAGAAGAACCAATATCGAGATGGCAGCCGGCGAGTTTAGAATTGAAGACATCATTGCCGATGAAGAAGTGGTGATCACTATTTCCCATTTAGGGTATCTTAAAAGAACGACCCTGGTTGAGTATCGTACTCAGAACAGGGGAGGCAAAGGGTCGAAAGGTGGTGCAACACGGGAAGAAGATTTCATCGAACATCTTTTCATTGCTTCAACTCATAACTATATATTGTTTTTTACAGAAAAAGGTAAGTGCTACTGGTTAAGAGTTTATGAGCTTCCTGAAGGAGGTAAGGTATCCAGGGGCAGGGCAGCACAAAATCTCCTGAATATTTCTGATGACGATAAGATAAAAGCCTTTATTAATCTGGATAATTTAACAGATGATGATTATCTGGATAATCATTATGTAATGTTCTGTACCCGAAAAGGTGTCATTAAGAAGACGCAATTGCGCGCTTTTTCTAATCCAAGGCAATCAGGTATTAATGCTATAACCATCAGGCCTGGTGATAATTTACTTACTGTAAAACTCACTAATGGAAATTCTGAAATACTAATTGGAGTGAAATCAGGTAAGGCTATAAGATTTGATGAAAGTAAAGTCAGATCAATGGGCAGAACTGCAGCGGGGGTCAGAGGAATGACTCTTAAGGATAAGGATGATGTGGTTATAGGCATGGTTTGTGTCACGTCTGAGGACGCAACCATTTTGGTTGTCTCCGAAAAAGGAATAGGAAAACGTTCACGGGTAGATGATTACAGAAAAACGAATAGGGGAGGCAAGGGTGTCAAAACTATTAATATAACCGAAAAGACCGGTAATCTAGTTGGTATCAGAGCAGTTTATCATGACGACGATATCATGATCATAAACAAATCGGGAAGAATTATCCGAATGGAAGTCAAAAAGATCAAGGTTCAAGGAAGAAACACTCAAGGAGTAAGGGTGATAAGATTGAACCCCGGTGACCAAATCGCTTCAGTGGCTAAGGTCGAGTATATAAACGACGACGAGGAATCCTCAGAAGATAAGGATAAGAAGCACGATACTCAACAGGAGTTATTCGGTAAAAAACCAACAAAAAAGGCAAAAACAAAAGCTAAATCAAAACCGGCTGCAAAAGCCAAAACTACTTCTAAACCTGAAGCAACAAAGGCTAAATCTGATTCAAAAAAAGTTGATAAAACCAAACCTGCAGCTAAAAAACCTGCTAAGAAAGCTACTCCAAAACCCACTGCTAAAAAGTCAGTAAAAAAACCGGGTAAGAAGAAGAAGTAACATTACCCGAAATATCATTGAATTGTAAAATGCTGTATTGCGCGGCGTAGGTCATGCTCGCGCGATGAGGAAGTATTCGACAATAAATATTAACTTTGCAGACCATTTTATTATCTATAAAAGCTATTCTTTAGTTTATTACATAAAAAATTCTGAGTGATGGAAAAAGTAAAATTATTATTAGCGTCAACCCTAGTGATTGTACTAACAAGTTTAAATTTCGCGAATGCCCAACCTACTTTTATCGAAAAAGTAGAAGCTATACCCGGAAGCAGCGATGTTTCTTATGAGAGATGGGAATTATCAAATGGACTTAGGGTTTTAATTCATGAAGACCACTCTGATCCGATTGTTCACATTCGCGTAACCTATCATGTAGGTTCCTCAAGAGAAACTCCCGGTAAATCCGGATTTGCGCATTTCTTTGAACATATGATGTTCCAGGGATCCGATAATGTAGGAGACGAAGAGCATTTCAAGATCGTTAATGAAGCCGGCGGAAATATGAATGGTTTCACGACCAGTGACAATACCGTATATTTTGAAACTGTACCCAGTAATCAAATGGAAGTGGCTTTATGGCTGGAAGCGGATCGAATGGGCTTCTTACTCGACGCAGTCACTCAAGAGAAGTTTGAGGTGCAGAGGAAAACAGTTAAGAATGAAAAATCTCAAAATGTAGAGAACCAACCTTATGCCATGGCTTATGTGGAAGTTCTGGGGCAAACGTTATACGACCACGGACATCCGTACAGCTGGCCTGTTATCGGTTATGTGGATGATCTGGATAGAGCTAATTTGGATGATCTGAAAGGCTTTTTCATGAGATGGTACGGCCCGAATAATGCAGTTCTTGCTGTCAGCGGTGATGTGAATCCGGAAGAAGTTATTGATATGGTCGACAAGTATTTTAGTCCGATTAACAGGGGGCCTGAAGTAAAAAAGCTAAAGGTACATCGCACTATTTTACCGCAAAATAGATATGCCAGTTATGAGGATAATATCTATTTACCATTAACCCTAATGGTGTATCCAACCGTTCCCAATTATCATAGGGATGAAGCACCATTGGATGTACTTGCAGTATTAATGGGTGGTGATAATAACTCCATCCTATACAAGAACTTTGTTAAGACAGAAGATGCGATCCAGGCTAACGTGGGTCACCCATGTCGTGAATTAGCCGGCGAAATGCAAATAGCGGTTTTCGCTTATCCGGATCTCTCGTTTGATGATGTAGAAGAAAAGATAATGTCTTCCATAGAAGAATTTAGCAAGGATGGTGTTACTGACGATGGAGTAGAAAGGATCAAGATGAAAATCAAATCCGGCATGATAAATAGTACGGGGAGCATAGCAGGAAAGGCAGGACTTATCTCCAGTTGGAATACATTCTTAAATAAGCCTTATAATATGCAAAACGAACTCGATCGTTATGATGCCGTGACTAAGGATGATGTAATTAGGGTATTCAATAAATACATTAACCACAGAAACGCTTGTATTGTTAATGTGAGCCCGAAAGATCCGATGTCTAAGGATTCTGTTAAGAGCTTTAACCCTTATGCCGGCATGGATTTCGAAGAAGTCTCAGCCTATCAAGGCTTATCTTATACAAAACCGGTGGACGACTTTGACAGAAGCAATAAACCGGGTGCAACAGTCGGCAAGGCACCGGTCGTACCTATTTATTATACCCAAACGTTTGAAAACGGCCTCGAAATTATCGGTACTCAGTTTAGCGAAACACCTAAGGTGATCATGCTTTTGGAAATTGCGGGTGGAAACCTGTTGATGTATGACAACCCTAAAAAGATGGGACTCGCTACTTTCACGGCGGACCTGATGGATGAAGGAACAGAAAAATATACAACGGAAGAGATCAGCGCTGAGTTAGACAGACTGGGAAGCACAATTATCTTCAGTGCCGGAATGCAGTCTACTCAAGTATTTATTGAGTGTTTTGCAAATAGCATTGAACCCACAATGAAGTTGCTGGAAGAGAAACTATTTCATCCTCGATTTGATGAAGAGGATTTTAATCGTGTAAAGAAACAAAGGAGAGAGGCGATAAAGCAAAATACAAGAGTAGCCAATTCACAGGCTATCAGGGCGTATAATAGTTTGATATATGGAGGCACGATCCTGGGCCAGTTTATGAACATAAAGACCTTAAAGAAGCTCACTCTGGAGGATCTCAAAAACTTTTATGAATCCAATTATTCGCCTTCTGTCTCCAGATTAACTATTGTAGGGGCCGTCCCGGAAAGTGAGGTAATTTCTGCTCTTGGATTTCTCAAGAACTGGACAGTTAAACCGGTTAAACTACCTGAGGTCATTGAAATACCGGAAAAATCTTCTACAAAAATGTACATTGTTCATAAGCCATTTGCACCGCAATCCGTAATGATGATAGGGCATATTGGAATGCCTTATGATGCTACGGGTGATTATTTTAAAGCAACCGTAATGAACTACGTATTGGGAGGCTCATTTAATAGTCGTATCAATTTGAATCTCAGAGAAGATAAAGGATTCACCTATGGAGCAAGATCAGGTTTTAGCGGTAATAAATACCCGGGCACTTTCACTGTATCCACCAGTGTTCGAACATCGGCCACCGATAGTGCATTAAAGGAGATCATGATGGAGTTAAATAATTATGTGGAATCCGGGATTACGGAGGAAGAATTAAGTTATACCAAGAACTCGATTTTAAATAATGATGCATTAAATTATGAGACCAGCTTTCAAAAAGCAGGGTTCTTATCTCAGATCATACGTTATAAACTCCAAAGAGATTATATATATC
>JACZTA010000196.1 GCA_022573915.1 Bacteroidota bacterium
GTTGCTTATCACGCTGAAATCCTATAATATTTTTAAACGCGAATTGTCGGGTAACTACTCCAAGCTACCCGATATAGCTATAATTCTGGCTGGCTATCTACTACTCTTTACGATACAATTTCGATTCAATGGAAGGCCGGAGATGACCAGCCACCTTCTAACAGCTGCTTTCCTTTACTTTCTTATTAATTATAGGTTCAACCCTGGTAGATCCATCTACTGGCTGATACTTTTACAAGTGGTTTGGGCAAATTTCCATGAGGCCTTTGGAACAGGGTTAGTGATGATGCTGGCGGTTACCGGTGCTACGTGGGTGGAATATTTTGCTCTAAGAGGTCAAAAAGGATTTGAAAACCTGGTAAAGCCTAAACATCTTACCTATGCCACGGCCTTATCTATCCTGGCTGTTGCCGTAAACCCTCAAGGCTTAAAACTCATACTTCACCCGCTAAATATTTTTGGACAAGTCCAGGCAAATAAATTTACAACAGAACTGATCTCATTTCAGTCCCCCGGTTATTGGCAAACGGAAGCTTATATCAGTGCGGCACTTTTTGTAACCTGCATCTTCCTTCTATTTATCAATTTTAGAAAAGAAGATGTAAAGTGGTATTTACGGCCTGTGGCCAACGTAGGAGCAGGGTACATCCTGATGCTCTTCCTCTTTTTTTATCTTAATCTCACCGCATACCGCAACATTGTTTTCTTTATAATCTTGTGCATTCCATTGATTTCAGTTGGGTTTAGAACAGCATTTAATAATACAGGTAAGCTAATTTTCAAACTCAAAATAAATCCTGCGATAATAAAAACAAGCTTATATATCTTGTTGATCGCCGGAGGTGTCACAGCCTACGGGTACGTCGGAACAGGGAAATTTTTCAAAAAGTTTAGCCCCCGGGAAAATTATGGTTTGAAGATCAACCCTGATTTTCACCCAATTGGCGCTGCGGATTTTATCAAAGAGAACAACATCCGGGGTAACTGTTTTTCAGATTTTCTTATCTCATCCTATTTGCTTTGGAAACTCACTCCTGATTTCAAAACTTATATCGACCTCCGTGATCTCGATATCTTTACCCGCGAATTCTATCAGGAATTTGCCAAGATCACCTACGATCCTGAACTCTTTAATTTGAAAGATGAGCAGTACAATTTCAATTATGTTGCATTGTACCGGCCAAATATGAGAAGCTTTCACGTGTATCTGAATGCAAGCCCTGATTGGGAACTAGTCTTCGCAGGGCCCGTTGCAGCTATTTTTCTAAAGAATAACGAACAAAACAAAAAGTTGATAGAACAATATGGAATTGCAGATCAGGCCCGGGATGTATTCGAAATACCAAATTCGCCGATTCCAACTTCATTGGCTTCATCTGTTTCTAAATTATTTTGGCCTCCATACGATCCTTCATTTTTAGCTCCGCTCGATTATGACCTCATTGCAGCTAGTTATTATCTTCTGGGGGCTAACTATGATCTGGCCATTGAACACGCAACCCAATCAACAAACAACGACATTGAAAACTGGCTTGGGCACGATATGCTTGGAAACATATATCTCGACATTGCTAAAGCAGATACGATCGACTCCTCCCGACTGCAGCTTCTGGTACTTTCAGAACGCTCATTCAGTATTGCTATAGAAATGAATCCGAAAGCAGCTATGAGTCATTTGGGAAAAGGCCTTGTTTATATGCATCGCGGACAATGGCCTAAGGCCATGATAAACTTAAAAAAATCAATTCAATTTGATGACAAAAACTTGTATTGCTACATGTACATGGCAGAATGTCAAAATAATATGATAGCAATAGATCCCGGAAATGAACGTCGCTACCTTAGGAATTGGTTGGAATATATTAAGAAAGCCAATAAACTGAATCCCGATAACCCTCTTCTGAAGCTAAATCTGGGCATAGGTTACTGCCGTCTCGGAGATTGTGAGCAAGCTGTCAAGATCCTGAAAGATCTCGTATATCTGCCTGGCTTACCGCTTAACGATGTGAACTTTGCAAAAAACTGTTTGCAGGAATGTGGGGGCCGCTAGTCTATGGTTCGGGAGGCCGCTCCAAGTTTCCTTTTCTATCCGCATTTTGCAGGGCTCTATAAACCACCGACTGTATCCTGGTGCGTACACCCCGGCTTACTAATTTTACATTCGTAGCGTCCGGATTCACCCGGTTGGAAAGAAAAATGAAAACTAAATTATACTCCGGATCTATCCATACGCAGGTTCCGGTAAATCCGGTGTGACCAAATGTTTTGGGAGAAGCTTGATCACATGTGGGATTAACCTTGTCCCTGTCGGTTTGAGTTTTATCAAACCCGAGCCCTCTCCGGTTATCAAAAACTTGCTTGGATGAAAAATAAGGAACCGTACCCTGCTCAATATATCGGACCCCTGCATATTCGCCATCGTCTAACATCATTTGCGCTAACACCGCGAGATCAGAAGCATTGGAAAAAAGGCCCGCATGACCACCTACACCACCCAACATTGCCGCGCCCGGATCATGTACATAACCATGCACCAACTGCTCACGGAATGTTTCATCGTTCTCGGTTGGAACAATTTCATTTAGCGAAAATCTATCTAACGGATTAAAACCTATTCTGTGAAGACCCATGGGCCCATATACATTGTCCTGCATATAGTTATGAATAGGCTGCTTAACAGTATCCTCTATGATCTTTTTAAGAAAATAATACCCTACATCACTGTACACGTACTTATGATTGCTCTTGACCTTTGAGTCAATTATATTTTTCCACATAACATCTACGTACCTTCGATGCATGTACATATTATTAGCTACAGGAATGGAAAAACTATCCGTTCTCGAGGCACTAAACAGGTCATCCCTTCCAACTCTCAATGCCCGTACATAAAATGGGATCCAGTCCTTTAATCCGGATTGATGGATTAATATATCTCTCAAGATGATATTCTCCTTATTCGTTTCTTCCAATTCCGGCAAATAAAATCCCAGAGATTTATCAAGATCTACTATGCCTTCGTCGTATAATTTCATGATCCCAATAAGAGTAGAGGCAATCTTTGTAATGGAAGCAAGATCATAGAGGTCCGTAATTTTGACCTTGTTTTTCTTATCATAAGTATGGTGGCCATAAGCACTTTCCCATATGACCTTTCCATTAACCGCCACCAATACCTGGCATCCGGGCATATTTTCTTCATCAATTGCCTCAAGAACGATGGAATCGATCTTCAGAAGATCAGCCGAGTTGATTCCAACATCTTCAGGTACTGAATATTTCAGTCTGCCAATACTTTGGCTCACCAGCCCGGAACCGGCAGAAAATATGTCCGATGCAGATACCGGGATCGTACCATTAACGGAGATCGATCCAAACAGTAATTGCGCCGCCATCTTCTGGCTCCACTCACTTCCCTCATGCGCATTCACAAGCCATTCAACATCCTCAAAATATTTTAAACTGTAAGAGCTGCCGAACACCACCACAGCGACTTTGGTTTCTCGCTGAAGCTTTTTCAATAATCCCAAAGTCTGTAATGAAATACCATAGTCTTTTCTCTCATGCCTGTTCATATGGTGGATACCTACAATCACCACATCATGGTTCCTCACCTTCGCAAATATCTCGTTGAACTTATCGGAGGATGCATTTTTATTTACAGAGAAATGGGCTACGTTATTGTACTTGCTCATAGTTTTCTGAAACTCTGTCATGTGTCGACTCCCAATGCTAATTGAAGCATAGGACACGCCGTTGATTGGTATGAAAGGGATCAGATCATCCTTGTTTTTAAGAAGGCAAAGGGACGATTCAGCAAGGGCACTGTTTATTGCATCATAACGGTTGTGGTTCAGATCTGCCGTAATTCCTTCCAATTCTATAGGCTGATAATTACTCAGACCTGCCCAATATTTTAGTTGCAGTATCTTCCTGACTTTCAGATCGATCTCCTCAATGGAAATCTCATTCTTCTCGATAGCTTTTTTAATTGCCGTCAAGGCTTTCGATACTGATTGAGGCATCAGCAATATATCATTACCCGCCTTTAACGCCCTCACTTCAATGTCCCCCGCTCTGAAATACTTGGTCACACCCTGCATATTTAATGCATCTGTAATTATCAAGCCCTCGAAACTCAATTCATTCCTAAGAAGCTTATCGATTATGGGAGCTGATAATGAAGAAGCAAGATTTGGAGTGGAATCAAGTGCAGGTATATTCAGGTGCGCCGACATAATGCTTCCAACTCCCGCATTGATAAGGCTTTTGAAAGGAAAAAGTTCTATTGAATCCAACCGTTCCCTTGAATGAGTGATGGAAGGTAATGTGAGATGAGAATCTGCATCGGTATCGCCATGCCCGGGAAAATGTTTTGCGCATGCCAGCACATGTTCATCCTGCATGCCCTTCATATAGGCTACTCCCTTTAAAGCTACATTGGCCCTGTCTTCTCCAAAGGATCGATTATTAATAACCGGATTCTTCACATTATTATTGACATCAACCACAGGTGCTAAATTAATGTGCACCCCAACCCGCTTGCACTGAGAAGCGACAGCTTTACCAAAATCATAGATATGCCTATTATCCCGGATCGCACCCATTGCCATCTGATGGGGAAAACTTACTACACTGTCGAGTCTCATAGATATACCCCACTCGGCATCCATCGCTATAAGCAGAGGTATGGGAGATTGCGACTGTAAATAGTTGGTATATCTTGCCTGGCGCGAAGGCCCACCCTGGAAAAATATCAGACTCCCTATATGATATTGTTGGATCAAACCCGCTAATTGTTCGATATGTTCGTCGCCTTTATTCGAATATGCCGCTACCATGAATAACTGACCAATTTTTTGATCGAGGGAGAGCGAATTAAATACTGAATCAACCCAGAGTGATGAGCTATCTATGAAAGGTGGATATACAATATCGTCGTTGAAAGAATTGAAATCGTACACCGGCTCGACAAATTCCTGACTATTTCCCGCAGCAGGATTATTAAAAGCAATATTGAGTAGGTACCCAATAACTGCAGCTACCGTTATACCAAGTAATATTTTCCCAATCTCTCTCATATTTGTATAGACGAGTTATCCTTCATTAGATGATGATGATCTTAAAATAGATGGGAGACATTTGATCTATATGATAAATTAAATTGAAATCGTTTAATAAATATGTGGCCCGACGATCAACCACAATTACAAAGTTATTATCACTTTATGTAATTTAACGCAGTTTTTAACCTATCAAATTATGTCCTGGTCAAAAGTACCATCTTTTTTTAATATCGCTAAGCCGCGGAGTTTTGATCTTAAGACCCGGTATTACGATCCGGATGGGCCTTCTGAGAAGAAAACAACCGCAACTGATCAAGATGTATCCAAAAATAATTCCAACTTAGAGCAAAAACGAATTATCAGAAAAGAATTTAGAAATGCCAGGAGCCGAATGAACATCGGTAAAGCGGCTAAAATATCTTTTCTAAGGGTCATATTAATTGTGGCAGGAGTATTATCCCTGTTCTATGTATTGTGGAAATTTGAAGCTATTTTCACTAATTTTTAAGATACAGTGGCCCTTTTTCGGATCGTTCCTATCAAACACTTTCTGCTAATCATCCTTCTCATTTTCGTTGGAAACTCTGTCCTGTTTGGACAGGTGGATACTACCCTGCTTTTTAATCGAGCGGATCTGGCATTTGATATTTCAGCCGCTTACGGTACAATGGTGAAACACACCCCTAAGATGAACCATATTGACAATAAACCGGATCTGGCCTTCGAGATAGATATTTTTAAACACGCAGATGTGGATGCTTATTGGTCACAAGCATTGGGAATACCCGACCTGGGTGTCACAATCCTGTATAATGGTTTTGGTGAGCCCGATATTCTTGGCCGGGGTTTTGGGATCTATCCGTTCATGGGCATGTACTTGCTGAGAGCTAAAAAATTCAGTATCAGGTTTAAAAGCGGTGCAGGTTTCTCCTATATAACCGAGCCGTATGATATAAATGATAATCCCGACAACAACGTGATTGGCACCTCTATAAATAATATCATTCATCTCGGACTTAACTTTACATATCAAATTACCGATCATTTACATATTTACAACGCCATGTCCATCACTCATCATTCAAACGCATCCTACCAGACGCCCAACCTCGGAATAAATTTCGTCACAGCCAGTCTGGGAGTACAATACCAGGCAGATAAAATAAGATCGGTAGAAAGAAAGTACAAAACGGAAGGATTTAAACATGCCGGAGATCTCAGGGCCAGAATTGGAATCGGAGTCAAGGAAAATCAAATTACCGGGGGACCTAAATATCCTATCTACAATTTTTCAATTGCTTACGCCAGAATGTATACCCCGGCTCATAGATGGAGTGCAGGCTTGTTTATAGAATATAATACCCTCATTTCCGACTTTATTCAAAACAATTCCATTATCGTTGATAATCCACAGCTAGCCTCTACCAAGGTGGCACTGGAAGTTGGAGACGAATTTATAATAAACCATACCGGATTGACTGTACAAATAGGTTATTACTTACACAACTCATTTCTCAAACAAGGAAATGTACTAACCCGCTATGGTATCCAGCAATATTTTTTAAATCATAAACTATTTATAGGACTTTACATGAAATCTCATTATTTCAGGGCTGATTATGCTGAATTTGGTATTGGCTATAAACTAGGTTGATCAAGTTGGAATTCTTAAAACAAAATATAACCTTTCTTAGCTTCACGCTGCCGATTATAATTTCCTATCTGCTTATAATTTATGTGCTCTTCAGGAAAAGATTGATAAAGAAATTGCCTTTGGTTTTAGGCATTCATATTTTCTTGATTGTAGTAATTATCGCCCAGGCAATAGCTTATGCTTATTTCGATTTTAGCATTAGAGGTAGATTCGATTTGGCCACACTTGTGGCATTCTTTATAACAGGTAATCTGATTTTGGGTATGAGCTTTCTGAGGAGAAAAAGGATTTTATTAAAGATCTATGCCGTCCTTGTTTTTTTAATATCTGTTTTGTTTCAACCTCTCGTTTGGCTTTTGGAGACACCCGAAACAAGAACATATAAACTATCGGGCGAATTCGAACTCAGGATTACCCAGGGTAAAATTATGACCGCCGGTGAGATCTACGATATCGCGGAAACCAAATACTTTTTATTTGAAAAGAATTATTCGTTGGGGAGAGACAGGTATAATACAAAAGATATCGAATTGGATTCAATAGTAAGCCGGACCCTTTATCTATCTTTTATAATTGATTCAATTTCACCTCCTGACACGGCACGCGGGTCATATGATTTGGATGATCATAAGTTTATCGAAATTTATAACCCCTGGGATCATATCGGGGGTTCAATTC
>JACZTA010000197.1 GCA_022573915.1 Bacteroidota bacterium
CTTGTTATCTTCCATGATTAGTTGATTTATTTCCCTGAGAAATAACTCTCAGGAAAGGGTTAATAAAGATATCATCCTCTCAATCAACAATCAAGTAATCTGTCCACATTTGTTTGACGGGATACAGGGATCAGGATGATGGAGATGATAAAAGTAAGTAGAACACCAATTGCTGTATAAACTCCAAAATAGCGAATGGGTGGTATATCTATTACAAGTAAAGCAATGAAGCCAATAGCCGTAGTGAAAGCTGCAAGAAAAGAGGCCCTTCCTATTTCATTTACGGTATTTCTTAGTCCAATGGATTTATTTTTCCCGGTTCCAATCTCTTCTGTAAATCGAGAGATGAGATGAACGCTCGTTGAGATACCAATGATAAATAATAAGGAAGGCAGGGTAGTCATGATCAGATCCATTTGGTAACCTGTGATCTGAATCACTGCCAGAGCCAGAATTACAGAAATGCCAATGACCAATAGGGGAACAACAATACCCAAAAGCGATCGAAATGCAATTAGGAGATAAAGGATCATTAATATAATGGAGGCAACTGCAAATTTTATGATTTCATTATTCATCTGCGAGACATAATAATTTTGTGTTCTGATGCGTCCCGCAAGATGAAATTCCTGAAAATGATAGGTTTCAATTATCTTGTACAGGTTGTTCAGCAATTCATCATTCACATGTTTATCGGTAAATTCCTCCTTCTTTATATAAATTGATATTGATTGCGCATCTTCAGAAAAATAGGATCCAATCAAATTAGCTGACTCGTATATCCTTGTCGAATCTGCACTATACCTCCGCGTGTCATCAATATGAATTAAAGGGATCTCAATTGGCGTGCCTAAAGGATCTATGATAAATCGCTTGAGATTGCTCGGTGAATTTACATATTCAACTAAATCAAGTTTAGTTATTGTCTGGGTGAGGCTGTCTATTTTTGTAAGAAAACTTTGCTCGAAAATATCCGGTTCATTATGGATACCTATTAGTATAAAATCATTGTCATTTTCAAATGTTTCCCTGAAATTATGATAATAGAGTAGCTTGGGATCCTTTTTTTTAAAATAGCTCTCTACATCGTAATTGAATTTGAGCTTCGACAAAGGAATTATTGCAAGGGCTGCAATTAGCAAAATGATGATAAAAATTAACTTGCCCGAGGTAGAAGTAAAGTTCATTTTGTACAAGAGAGGTTGGCTATTGCCTTGTTCAGAACTTCAGCAGGTAAAAATTAAATATTGGTTCAAGACAATGAAGCATAATCTTTCACGAGTATTCTTTTCCGATCGTAGAGAATAATATTGTTTTTTTCTAATGAATTGAAAATACCGGTTACATTTTGTCTGGAAACTGCTGTTAGTTTTGAAATATCATCGTGTGTGAGGTTTAACTTTATTTCCAATTCATCACCTACACCTATTTTTTTACCATGGTCATCAGCCAATTCTTTGATAAAGCTTTTTACTCTATCTTCTGTGTTTTTAAAACATAATGATTCAAACCTCGCTTGGACCTTCTTGAGCCTAAAGCCTATCAGTTTGGTGATTTGAAGATTTAATTTTGGATTTTTAGTGAACATTCTTTGCATTTCATGCATGCTCAATCCACACACGATAGCATCTTCAACTGCTTCAGCTACTTCATTTCTTTTAGATTCGCCCGTAACGGCTAACTCACCAAAAATTTCACCCGGGCCCAAAATGGCAAGTATTAGTTCTTTTCCATCTTCTGAATATTTGGAGATCTTAACCTTTCCTGCTTTAAGGAAATAGATAATGTTTGAAGTGTCTTCAGGAAAATAGATAATCTGATTCTTACTGGAGTTTCTCATGCTAACCAACTTGCTGAGTTCTTCCATTTCCGTTTTTGACAAAGAGGATAGGATATTGAAATTTTGAAAATACCACATCTTCGAATTCGGTTCCATAGAATAAATTTAAGGAAATAAATGTATTTCTTATTATGGGGCGAAAAATGAATAAGTTTTATAATTAGGAGTTTGTATATTAAGCAACATTGTTCCGTTTTTAAGAAAAATTGTTACAAACCTGTATGGTTAAATAATTATGCTCACCAGTCAATTTTCATTTGTTAGTCATTGGCATGAAAATAAGAACCATGACCGCATTGACCCATGAATCAAGTTAACATCCCTGCTACCAACAAACCAGTCGTAGTAATCATTGGTGGCGGCTTCGGGGGTATTGAGGTTGCAAAGAAGCTGAGAGGACAGCCTGTACAGGTGATCATACTCGACAAGCACAACTACCACACGTTTCAGCCTCTATTATACCAGGTGGCTACAGCAGGACTGGAACCTGACTCCATAGCATATCCTGTGAGAAAGATCTTTAAAAAGCAGAAGAACTTCGTCTTCAGAGTTGCGGAAGTGTTGAAGATCGTACACGATATCAACTGCGTCCAAACCTCTATAGGTAGCATTAGGTACGACTTCCTTGTTATATCCACAGGTACAAAAACGAATTTCTTCGGATTGAAGGATGTACAGAATAATGCGATGGTGCTAAAGACCTTGCCGGATGCTTTGAACCTAAGGAGCCTAATCCTTCAGAACTTTGAAGAGACACTGTTGATCACCAATCTTGATGATAGGGATTCGTTGATGAGTGTTGTTATCGTAGGGGGTGGACCTACGGGGGTGGAGCTGGCCGGGGCGCTTGGTGAACTGAAGCGGTTCGTGTTGCCAAGAGATTATCCGGAGCTCGATATACGTAAAATGCAGATCCACCTTATTGAACGAAGTCCTAGATTACTACCCGCAATGAGCGCGAAGGCCTCTTCAAAATCATTGCAGTTCTTAGAGAAATTCGGTGTGCAGGTCTGGCTTGATACGGCAGTGGAGAATTACGATGGGCGAAAAGTGGCACTTTCCAACGGCAAGATGATCAATTCTCAGACTATGATATGGGCTGCTGGAGTGAAAGGAGCGATTGTAGAAGGTATCGAAGATGCTTTGGGTGAGAGCGGTAGGCGCTTACAAATAAACAATACATTCAATGTAGTAGGACATGATAATGTGTATGCCATTGGAGATGTTGCCGAGATGCAAACTAGAGCACATCCAAATGGACATCCTATGTTGGCATCTGTAGCAATTCAACAAGGGAGACATATGGCTCGGAATATAAGGTTAATGTTAAAAAACAAACCTGCATTGCCATTTGTGTATAAGGATAAAGGGAGTCTTGCCACGATAGGTAGGAACAAAGCAGTCGCGGACCTGCCTTTCATCAAGACGCAGGGATTTTTGGCTTGGTTCCTCTGGATTAGCATTCACATTGTTGCATTAGTTGGATTTAGAAATAAACTGGTCGCGTTCGTGAATTGGGGATGGAGCTACATAACGTATGACAAAGGGATAAGGTTGATTATTAGAAGATTCGAGAAGAAGGGAGGGAATTCTTGAAAGGTACATTTCCACCGCATACCATATGCCCAATGGTTTGTAGTAATGCGCTCGTATTGCACTTGGCAAGAAAAATAGTTTTTGTCAACTAATTTTCATTCTTTAATAAATTCCAGGATCAGGGAATCTACCTTACCAGGCATTTCCTCTTGAATAAAATGTTTAGCGTCAATAATATGAATATTTTCAGTTTTAACTTTTAATCCTTTCATGACTTTTTCTCTCTGAGGCTCAAATTTCAGCATTTCGTCATGCTCACCCCAAATTACGGTCACAGGAACTTTCACCTGCTGAATGGTTGAATCATAATTGGGAAACTCAATGCAGGTTGTTGTCAAAAAATAGTAGAAGCCAAGTGTTTTTCCTTCACGCAAAGGTTTCCTGTAACCATCAATTTCACTTTTTGTTAAGTTGTTTTCTTTCAATCCTATTTTAAACAATTGCTTTAGAAGAAGATTTGTGCTTACACCATTTTTATAAAGCCACATGCTGAATTTGGCCAGACCTCCCTCTTTAATTCTGATCGGTGGGTTAAAGCCTTCTTCATAAATGATCGTATTTAGCAATATTAAGTTTGTTATTCGATCAGGAGAATTTTTTAATAATTCCCATGTCCAGATTCCTCCTGCATCATGCATCACGTGGGTCCATTCGTCAATTTGAAGTGAATCCATTAGTTCGATTATTCTCTTTCCATGCTGTTCGGCAGAATAGATATCGTACCCCTTTGGATTATCACTGCTTCCAAAGCCCAACATGTCAGGAGCGATCACTCTGTATCCGCCTTCTACCAATCCTCCAATCATCTTCCGGTATACCCAGGATGACGTAGGTACTCCATGCAATAGTAATATCACATTTCCCCCGCCTTGATCGATGTATTTTATTTCACCATCTGAAGATTGAAATGATTTTTGACTTTCTCTAAATTCTTGATAATTCCACTCTGTATCGGATTGGAGCTTGCGTTGTGAACTACAACCCAATGACATGCAGAAAACTGCTACATACAATAATGAATTTACTAATCGCGATGAATTTTGGCAGTACATATAATTATATTAGCATTCTGATTTGCTGCTATTTACTGCGTTCTTCCCTGGCTTAATATTTTCTATAATGAGATCTGGTTATGGTCTCCTAATTTTGATCAATAGTTAGAATATCAACGCTATGATCAGATTCCATCTTTTTAAAAGATATTTCTTTTTTTGTGACCGGTTTTTCACTAAGTAAATGAACGCTTAAGGTATCGTCGCAAATGTCAAAGTTTAACTTAATGGGGAAATCATAGTTATTAACAAATCTCAAGTCTTTATAACCAAACACAACCGTTGCATCTGAGGCAAGGGGAGTATACCTGGTGTCATCTGTGTATATGTCTACGGTATGATTATAGCGTTCCATGATATTCATTCCGGTCATTATCGAGATGTGATAAATGATTCCGGATAATTGACATAATCCTCCTCCATAGTCTTCTATCACCCTTCCGGAAATGATGTTTATTCTCTTTTTAAACCCATTTTTTTAGTTGGTTTTCCTACTATTCTCCAAAATGAGAGTATCTCACCGGGTAGAATAATTATTTTTTTTATCCTATTACAAGCGATATTGAAGTTTTCAATTTTGTTAGCAGTTAAATGATTCTTAGTGATCTTTTGTGTTAGGGAGATTCTATGAACGTAATCGTGCTTTTGACCATTAACCATGGCAAAGTTCGAACGGTTTCTACTTATCTCATCAAGAAAAAGTCTTTGAATTAACCTAAGCTTTAATCGGAAACTTCTTAGAAGAATACCTCTCATCATGGTTTTTCAATGAAGAATACTACATAGGAACTAAATTCTTTCAAAAATGATTCACCAAGTTGAATGTCTAATTGAATTTTCGCATCTCTAATATTTTTTAGAATATGATTAATAGGAAAAGTTACTTTAGTAATCGCTTAGTATTTTCCCGTTGTCGGCTATTAAATTAAGCATCTCAATACAGAAACTTAATTTGTAGATAATTGTGAGCTAAATGAAAATAGGAAAAAAGAATCAGATCTTTGTGGAGAACTATTAGAAATACTTTTATCTGAATAAATAACTGACAAAATTATTACAACGCACTAAGTTGATAGCAATTTTGTTAATGAAAAAGATGAGACTAATAACAAATCAGATCTTAATAATTTGCGGTGCAATAATCGGAGGAGTTGCAGGATTACTTTACTGGAAATATGTAGGTTGCGTTAGTGGAAGGTGCACGATATGGTCAAACTCAGGTTTAAGTACTTTTTATGGAATATTTTTAGGGGCATTAAGTGGGGCATCTCTAAAAGGTATGTTCGTTGGTAACAAAGCGAAGAAAAACAAACCATCTAGCGAACAGCGCTGATGGATTCTGTTGATGGTTGCGGATGATAGATACTACCGCAAAGAGATCCTCTAATCAACACCTGATATAGGAGTACTCTTGTACCATGCAGAACTTGCTAACAGAAACAAATCATTGAACAACTTGTAACTGAGAGACAAAACGATGGTAACGGACAATTAAAATAAATGAAGGTGTTGTTTAACATATTTATAATTGTTCTTTTTACCCACTTCTCCGGTTATGCTCAAAATAATAGTCTTGAACTTGGCATTGAAGCTCCTGGTTTTAGTTTAAAAAATGTTGAAGGCAAGGAGGTAACTTTACAATCTTATCTGGGTAAATGGGTGGTATTGGTCTTTTACCGCGGAAATTGGTGTCATCTGTGCAATGAGCAATTAAGTAAAATTGCCGAAGATTATTCTAAGTTTCAAAAACTAAATGCACATGTGATAGCTATCAGTACTGATGTTATTGACGGAGTTAAAAAAACAATAGAGAAATCTGCCGCTCCATTTGAAATATTGATGGATGATAAAAATGAAGTCATAAAACTGTATCAGGTGGATGTCAAGAAAAGAGAATATAAGGATATAACAGCGCTACTCTCGGGCCATAAACAAGGTACCTACGCCATTCCTGCTTTATTTATCATTGATATTGAAGGTGTTATTCGATATGTCAATATAAGTGAAAGCTATGGGGATAGGCCGGATAATGACGAAGTTTTAAAACAACTATCGTTATTACGACAAATGACAAGTCCTAATTTAGAATAACAAACACCATAGATCGTCAATCAAAGTTGGAATAGTTTAGTATAAAGTTAAAAGACTGATTTAAGCTTAAAGTCAAGAAACGTGGGTGTAATAAACATCTGGAACCTTGAGGAGATCAGAAAAGGTGATACGACACAAACCTTGCTCGGCACAGTCGTTCTGGAATTCAAAAAAGATAATATATTTCTTTGGACTGAGACGGACCAGCAAAATGATGTAGGTATTGATGCCGGAACATGAGTACTATGTGCCGAGGAGGATGAATTGATCATGACTTACAGCGATGGAGACGTGGAAAGTTATGATCTACTCCGTCTTGCCAGTAAGGAGATGTGGTGGAAAGAGTATAAAAAGATCTTTGATGTTTGTCTTGATTAGTTCGCATGGGTAAAACAAAAGTAAATCCCTATTCAATTGAGTAAAGCGTAATGTGTTTTTTTTAGGGATGAATAGAGGCGCAGCCATTGTCCGCGCCTTTGTTTTATTCACAGATTCAACGCTTGGTGTCGGGTGTAGATGCTAATCTATAATCTCAGAGGATACACCAAACCAATTATTTTTTATTCGCCACAAAAATAAAAGCTCCTTGATTAATTGATTATTGAAGTAGATCGTCTTACTCTCTAATAGCCCTCATCAAATCTTTAATAGCTCTAACAATGGCAGCAGACTGCCTGAGAATAAATGGTGCTCCAAGAAGTAACCCAATTCCTGCTCCTACCCATGCAAACCATTTTAAACTAGATTCATAAAAGTCATCACCTAGAATAG
>JACZTA010000198.1 GCA_022573915.1 Bacteroidota bacterium
TCTATTGATGGGTCTTATTGTTGGTGGCCAGGCCCTTTTTGGCATGAGCCCAGAGAGAAGGCCAGGTTATGTCGATCTGACAGACGGACTTAACACAGGCTTACATGAAATGGCGCATGCATTGATAAATAACTTTATCAGAGAGAACTTTAGCTTTAAGTTCTATGATTCATATGAGGTTTGGGAAGAAATTGCAGATAGTGAAATAATCAAAATACGGCATAAAGAAAACAAGTTTCTCAGGCCTTATGCCGGTACTAACACGGATGAACTATTTGCCGTAGCAGCAGAAGCATTCTTTGAAATTCCACAAGAATTCGAAAAACAAATGCCCGCAATGTATGAGCAGTTGAAGGTGTTGTTTAAGCAAGATCCTTCCAACAAGGCAGAACCGATCCTAAATTAAAACGTAGCCGGGAACACAAGTTTGACCGGTATTTCCAACGATTTTAACTTATAAATATTTGTTATTTGATTGGAAAAATGGTATATTTACTTAAGTCTAAATTGAGAATGTATGAAGCCCTATTACAGTTCATTTTTGTTATTTCTGCTTTTACTTTTTGCAACAACTTTAATTCACGGGCAAGGTAAATGGACAATTGGAACCTCAACCGGTGTCACCCATTATTATGGTGACGTTGGCCATCAAAAAGTATTTCCAAACACCTCTGCAAACACCGGCACAAGTGTCATTTTAAGACATCATCTCAATAACCCGGGATCAACTCACCCACCCTATTTTTGGGAGGCCAGGTTCAGTTTATTCAGATTGGCCTATGACGAGGTGCAACCGATCGGCAGCGACGCAGGTTTTCAGTTGAGAAACTATGGTAGAGGAATTAATTTCAGAAATGACCTTCTGACCGCTTCGGTTCACTGGGGGTATTCTTTTTATGCGTCAAATAATCCTCATATCGTCCCCTTTGCTACCGTGGGAACAGGTATTTTTCATATGCAGCCAAAAGCAGATTTATTTATGGGAAGCATTAATATAAATAATCGCTACTATGCCTGGAGCGATGGATCTCTTAGAGACGGGCCTGAATCCCTGGGCTCAGGGAAAGTGGTTGGAAGAGACGGCAAGTATGAGACGAAACTAAACGAGTGGTATACCGAAGGTCAAAAGGTTAAAAAGACCAATGAATATGGAAAAGGTAAAAAATACCCTTACAGCCTTACCCAAGCCGTTCTGCCTTTGAGTGTTGGTATGCGCTATAAGGTAAACCCGAAACTCGACCTGATATTAGAGTATTCTTACTGGATCACTTTAACGGATTTTGTGGATGATGTAAGTGACCGTTATGCCACCGATATAGAGCTGCAGCAAAATTTTACAAGCGACCCTGCCAAACAGCAACTCGCAAGATATATTTCTGACCCGAGTGGTTGGGGTACAGATGGAACCAATGGCCCGGCTACAAGCAGAAGAGGAAATGTAGCCACCAATGATATGTTCTCCTACCTTTCATTGGAATTAGCCTATAAATTCGATCCGTCAAAATTTGCTTCAAAGAAACTTAAAAATACCTGTAGGAAGCTCTTCTAAAATCCTTTTTATATCATAATAAATTTGGGATCGGTGTAGTTCCTATTCAACTATCGTATTCGAAAATTGACGTGGGCGTGAAATGATTCCCAACCTCCTTGAAGAAATATGAGGCTGGTGATAAATCAGATAATGACTCGCCGGCGTATTACTTAACCGCCAAACTCTGAAGGAGATGATCCATATTCTTATCGAGCAAATTGTCGATTCCTATCGTCTTCTCAGCCATCTTTTTCTCATCAACGAGCTGAATATTTTCACCGCAGCTACATGTGATAATTGCTTCTTCTGATATCTGTCGAAGAGTGTATTCCAACATATTTTTACATGAAGGGCATTCGGCTTGTATTACTTCACTGGCAATATCTAACATACTAATTTATTTAGATTATAACTTTTGCAAATATAACTTTCGAATGCTCCGAGGTCAAGTGAAGTTTTCCACAAGATGTGAATAAAACTGAATTTTAATTTTTTGTAATATTCGCTACTTGATGATCCAAAACGGATTGTGATTTATTCCACCATGGCTTCCCCTTTACAGTTTTTAGTCTTAAATTTGCGCAAAATTTGAAGTAAGGATCATAATGAAAATGAACGAAATTACAGAATCAACTGACCGGTTTGCCGACAGGCACATTGGACCTGATGCAAAGGAGACTGAGGAAATGTTAGAAGCAATTGGAGTTGCTTCTATGGATCAATTGATTGACGAGACCATACCGAAATCCATTCGTAAAACGGACGATCTCAATATCCCGCATGGGCAAAGTGAATTTCATTATTTGCAAGAACTAAAAAATATTGCAGCTGAAAATACCGTTGCCCGGTCATTCATTGGATTAGGATATAACGAATGTGCGGTCCCTCCGGTGATACAACGAAATGTATTTGAAAATCCGGGCTGGTACACCGCCTATACACCCTACCAGGCAGAGATCGCCCAGGGCAGGTTGGAAGCATTGATAAATTTCCAAACTGTTGTCATGGATCTTACGGGGATGGAAATTGCAAATGCTTCGTTACTGGATGAAGGAACTGCAGCTGCGGAAGGGATGACCTTATGCTTTCACCAAGCTAGTAAAGGTCGTGCAGACCGGGCCTTCAACAAATTCTTTGTGTCCGATAACTGCTTTCCACAAACGATAGAAGTGCTCAGATCCAGAGCTATACCACTCGGAATTGAACTGGTTATCGGAGATCACACATCCACCAAACTGGATGACTCCTTTTTTGGTGTCTTGCTTCAGTATCCTGATGCCAATGGATCGGTGATGGATTATTCTGACTTTATAAAGCAAATACATGCAAACAATGGTTATGCCGTAGTCGCCGCCGACCTTCTGAGTTTAACCTTATTGACTCCTCCGGGTGAGTTTGGGGCAGACGTAGCAGTTGGATCCTCGCAAAGATTTGGGGTGCCGTTGGGTTACGGAGGTCCACATGCCGCATACTTTGCGACAAAAGATGAGTTCAAACGCCAGGTACCGGGAAGGATCATCGGCGCTTCCGTTGATAGCCACGGTAACATTGCGTACAGGATGGCTCTTCAAACAAGAGAGCAGCATATTCGGCGTGAAAAAGCAACCTCGAACATATGCACCGCCCAGGCCTTACTTTCAGTGATGGCAGGCATGTACGCCGTATATCATGGGCCCAAAGGAATAAAAGCGATCGCCGAACGAATACATAAATTAGCAAGCATACTCGAAGAAAGTCTGATAACCTTAGGCTATAATCAGAGAAACGAGTATTATTTTGATACCCTTCTGGTTGAGGACAATGGCAAGAAGAAAGAAATAACAGAACTGGCGGTAAAATCGAACTTAAATTTCAGGTTGGACAAAGACGGGCACATAGGAATCTCCATTGGTGAGACCTGTTCTCTGGATGATCTGCAAGCGATCATAAACCTATTTGCTGCATCCGTAGGAAAAAAAGCTCCAAATTTGAGTGATCTCGCTGATGCTTCAAAATCCAATATCAATCCTGAATTGAGCCGTTCTTCATCCTATCTAACCCACCCTGTCTTTAACAAATATCATTCAGAAACAGAGATGATGCGCTACCTTAAAAGGTTGGAATCCAGAGACTTAGGGCTAAACATATCAATGATCCCATTAGGTTCTTGCACTATGAAACTGAATGCCGCAGCGGAATTAATTCCGGTTAGCTGGCCTGAGTTTTCAAGCCTGCATCCATTTGCTCCGATCGAGCAAACCCAGGGATACGCTAAGATCATAAAAGAACTGGAGAATTATTTATGTGATATTACAGGATTGGATAGCTGCAGTTTGCAGCCCAACTCGGGTGCACAAGGTGAGTTTACCGGCTTAATGGTAATTC
This sequence comes from Bacteroidota bacterium, assembly GCA_022573915.1. GTDB lineage: Bacteria > Bacteroidota > Bacteroidia > Chitinophagales > JACZTA01 > JACZTA01. The sequence continues at coordinate 3,896 of JACZTA010000198.1, forward strand.
AAGCTTATCATCAGGAACACAATGGTGGTAAAAGAAATTTGGTTTTGATACCAGCATCAGCACACGGAACCAATCCCGCTTCGGCAGTCATGGCCGGATTAAAGGTCGAGGTGGTTGCTTGCGACGACGAAGGTAATATTGTGGTTGAGGATCTTCGCGAAAAAGCCGAGAAGCACGCACACGATCTCGCCGGACTAATGGTAACCTATCCTTCCACTCATGGTGTGTTTGAAGAAAGCATTCAGGAAATATGTAAAATTATTCACGATTACGGTGGCCTGGTTTATATGGATGGAGCAAATATGAACGCACAGGTTGGACTCACCTCTCCCGCCATCATCGGGGCTGATGTCATCCATCTAAACCTGCATAAAACATTTTCAATCCCACATGGCGGCGGGGGACCGGGTATGGGCCCTATTTGTGTTACAGGCAAATTGGCTCCTTATCTTCCGGGACATCCTCTGATTAAAATGGGAGGAGACAAAGCTATTCCTTCGGTTAATTCGGCTCCATGGAGTAGCGCCAGCATTTTACTGATATCATATGCCTATATCAAAATGCTCGGCAGGGAGGGACTTACAGATTCCAGTAAGTATGCAATTTTGAACGCAAACTATATCAAATCGAGATTAGAAAGTTCTTTTAATGTCCTGTATGTTGGAACCAACAATAAGGTAGCACATGAGCTGATTATCGACTGCAGATCTTTCAAACAAGAGACAAATATTGATGTGGAAGATATTGCTAAGAGATTAATCGACTACGGATTTCATGCTCCAACTGTTTCGTTTCCCGTCGCCGGCACCTTGATGATCGAGCCTACTGAAAGTGAATCCAAGGAAGAGTTAGATAGATTTTGCGACTCGCTTCTTGAAATCCGAAGAGAGATCCAGGAGGTACAGGACGGACTGGCGGATAAGGAAGATAACGTATTGAAGAATTCTCCTCACACGGTTGCCGAGGTAACTTCAGATAAATGGACACATAATTATAGCCGGGAGAAAGCAGCCTACCCACTACCCTATCTAAAGGAAATGAAAGTCTGGTCAGCTGTTGGCAGGGTTAACAATCCCTATGGCGATAGAAATCTTGTATGTTCTTGTCCGCCTGTTAAGTCCTATTCTGAAGCACTCGCCTAGGATCTCTTTTTTGTTTTATGCTTAAAAGTGTAGTTTTATAAAAGGTAAGACAACCTTTTATGAAAAACGCAGTCATTCTCAGCCCTTTCTTGTTTATACTTTTGGTCTCCTTTCTTGATGTACAAAATCCGGGAAAGCCAAAAAGTGCGGGGGCGCCATGGGGTAATACCGGCGGCATGGGTGAAGGAACCTGTGCGAAGATAGGTTGTCACGACGATGGAGTTATTAATACCGGCCCGGGTACATTTACGATCGATATAGCAAATGGATTAACTTCATACAAGGCCAATCAAAAATACAAAGTCACCGTGAGGTTGAAGGAGACCGGCATTGATAAATTTGGTTTTCAAGCTGTGTTGCTAAAAAATAATGACTCGACCAATGCAGGTCTTTTTTCTCTTATCAATCCGATCAGAACACAGTTAATCTCGCCCGATGATACCCTCTCAATGTTTTATGGAAGAGTCTATGCGACACATACGCTGGATGGTAACTCTGAATATTCTCCCGATACGGGAGAATGGACGTTCAACTGGACCTCACCTAATTCTGATCAAGGCAATGTTACCTTGTCTGTTACGTCGGCGGCCTCAAACAATAATGGAGACCTAACGGGAGAGAATGTATACAGCGATCAGATTACCCTTTCATATGATCCAACCCCTATTGGGATAAATGAACAACGGAATAATGAAGGAGCAGTCAAAGTTTTTCCAAATCCCTGCAACGGTTTTTTGAATATTGAAATAGCAGGAAATGAAAATATTGATGATGTTCAAATTAGAATCTACAACCTCCAGGGAAAGATGGTTTATCGTCAAACTACAAACCATACTACTTACCAATTTATTTTGGACGGATTGAAAAATGGACTCTATCTATACGAAATCGGAAGTTCTGCAGAGATCTTACAAAGAGGAAAATTAATAATCCAGATATGAAATTAAATCTCTTTATAACAGCCATGTTCTTGGCGTTGTCGGCTAATCTGGATGCGCAGTGGTTAGAACAAGATTCGAAAACCCATAACACTTTATGGGATTGTGATTTTGTAAGTGAGACCGTGGGTTATGTTGTAGGGGGATTTGGTAATGTCCTGAGAACCACGGATGGGGGTGATCATTGGGAATTACTGTCAGTCGGTTCGATGTGGTCGCTTTTCAGCGTCGATTTTATAAACGATAGTGTTGGATTTGCAGTGGGCGAATTCAGGATATATAAAACTACTAATTATGGTCAGACCTGGTCTCAATCTGCTATTGGGACCAATTGGTTGAAGGCGGTTCACTTTGTTGATGCAGACAATGGTTTTACTGTCGGTTATAATGGTTATTTCAGAAAGACTACCAATGGTGGTAGCTTTTGGACATTTCGTCAGACGAATACTAAAAAGACTCTCAATGCATTATATTTCTTCGACGCTAATGAGGGAATAGCAGTGGGTCACGACGGTATCATTATTCGAACGATTGATGCCGGCGTAAATTGGACCCATGATACCACCACTACTAATACCACGCTGCGGGCAATTATCTTCATTGACAATATGATAGGTTTTATCGGTGGAGACGATGGCTTGATCATGAAGACTTCTGATGGTGGAATAACCTGGAAGGATGTTCAATCCAATACCTCCCAAACAATAATGGGTTTCGCTTATGACGGTTTTTCCATTACGCACTCTGTCGGTGATTCGACTGCTTTACAAACTACAGACGATGGTGAAACCTGGCACCATGAATGGAACACCCAATCGGACCTGGGTATGCAGACCAGCAATTGTTTTCCCACTGTTAATATTGGGTATATGGTGGGTACAAACGGTAAAATATATAAAACTACAAACGCAGGAGGTACTGTAGGTGTCAAGGATATTACTCCCAATGCAGATAATACCATTACAGTTTATCCAAATCCATCCAGTGGTGAGCTCTTTATCGAATTTGATGTGCCGGGAGCAGACCTAAGCCTCAAGTATCCTGATCTGAACTTTGAGCTATTTAATTTTGTTGGTCAGAAGGTGTCACAGCAAATAGAGTGGGAAGTGAAGCAATACAATGATGACGGCATAGTTTTACATTTAAATACAAGAAATTTACCTATAGGATTATACTTTTTAACATTAGTGCATGAAAGCAATTTTCTGTGGAGTAGAAAAATTGTGATCCGGTAATTAAACAAAATTCTTATCTCACAGTCTAACCAGCGCAGCAACTCAAAACCGAACCAAAAAAATATTTTACAGATGAGAACCAAAATCCTAATCGCAACTTTTATCAGCCTAATATCGATCCTTATCT
>JACZTA010000199.1 GCA_022573915.1 Bacteroidota bacterium
AGGCTTAACAACCTTTGCCACCTGTGGGTCTTCTCCGGTTCTTTTGTAAACAATCACATAATTATCTTTAAAACGTTTATTTACAAATTCAACTACCTCGGATTTCCTGATAGCAATTAAATTATCAAGAAAATTGATATAATCTTCCCACGGAGTATTGCTGGTAAACGCATCAACATAGTCATAGGCGATACCATTCGTTTCTTCAGTCTGAATTCTTAGCAAACGCAAATTCTTCCCGACCACGCTTATCATACTTTCTTCAAAGTCACCTTTTTTAATTTTCTCCAACGCCCCGAGTAAAAGATCCCGAACCTCCTCAAGAGTTTGACCCTCCCTGGGATTTCCCCAGAGAACCTGCATCCCATAATCATTCATAAAACTGGGATAAGATCCCGCCGACAATACCTTTTGCTGTTGGACCAGATCAAGGTCAATGATCCCGGCTGCGGCATTATTTAACATCATGTCTACCAAGGTGATCATCATCTCATCATCAGAATTTTTTCCATCAAATCTAAATGCGATAGTCACACCTTCGCGTGAAGGACCTAAGACATTCTTTGTTATTATTCGCCTGATGGGTTTTTCCTCAACCTCTTCCAGAGGCGGTACCTCTTTAGCTTCCATAGTACCAAAATACTTATCAATAAGCTGTACCGTTTTTAGTGGATTAAGGTCGCCCGACAAACAAATAGCCATATTATTAGGAACATAGTAGGTATCAAAATATTCGTGAATCTTGACCATGGAAGGATTCTTCAAATGATCTGAAGTACCCAGGGTAGTTTGCTTTCCATATTTATGTTGTTGAAACAAACCGGCAAGCATCTCTTTTCTAACTTTTCTTCCATCATTATCCTGCGACCTGTTAAACTCTTCATAAACTGCTTCCAATTCTGTATGAAATAATCTGAGGACCAACATGCTAAATCGCTCTCGTTCCAGCATCAACCATTTCTCTAATTCATTACTTGGTATGTTGTTGGTGTATACCGTTTGTTCAAAACTGGTCCATGCATTGGTACCTGTGGCACCAATCGAGGCAGCCATTTTATCATACTCGTTGGCGATAGCAAGCTCCGAAGCCAGGTAAGATATACTATCAATCTTTTTGTATATCGAGATTTTTTTATCCGGATCGACGGTATTTTTATGCAACTCATATAGATCTGAAATCTGTTCCAATAGAACTTTTTCAGCTTCCCAATCCTTCGTTCCGATATCACCAGACCCCTTGAATAACATGTGCTCCAAATAATGCGCGAGTCCTGTGGCATCAGACGGATCATAGGTTGAACCTGCTTTTACCGCAATAGTTGTTTGTATTCTTGGTTCATCTTTATTGACAGATAGATATATCTTGAGTCCGTTTGCAAGGGTATAGAGGCGCATCCCCAGCGGATCATCCTCCACGATCTCATAAGTATAAATACCCTCTTTAACTGTTTTAGTACTCTTCTGTTCCGGATTAATATTAAAAGGAGCAAAAGACAATAGGGAAACCACCAAAACGCAACTAGTTATTAAAATGATCTTTTTCATCTTTCTTAATTTTTACTACTATGATTAATTGATTATGCTATGATTTTTTAAGTTATCAGCATGTTTGATGTAAACGGTGTTAAAAATCAATTTCCAGACCAAACCGCTTTTTTAGCTCTAAAAGTTTAGGATTTTTTTCGGCCATCCTGTTAAATTTATCTCTATCCGTGTAGAGAAGGTTTTTTACCTGCTGCAACTCTTTATTAACTAAAATGTCCATCTGAATAGTATTTAGATCCAGTTTCTTTTTAAAAAATTCAAGCAGGTAGGTTTTTTGTTCAGTTAGTTTAGTCTGAAGCACCTGATTCTCAATGGTTATCTGAAATCTATCCTCCGAAATTACCTGGGGATGAATTGTATTCATTAACGAATAGAGATAGTCCTGACCATCCTCTTTTAATGTAAGAGCGTATGCTTTCCACGCTTCCGCCAACGCTTTTTCCTCAAGCGGCTTTTCATTTGGAATGGCTACAACAGTGGCTTCTTCAGAAGAGGCCGCTTCTTCGGCCTGCGAAGAATCATCAACTATTGCTTCAGATTTGGAGGTAAATTTGAAGTCGGGTAAAGGTTCATTGGTTTCTAAACCTTTTGCCGTATCCTCTTTAGCTTCTTCTGATTTATTTGGGATCGTTTGCCCCAGAGGATCTATACTGAGTTCTTCAGGTTTTTTTTTTGCTTCTATTGGCTCCTGCTTGGGTTGCACGCTCGTCTTTACAGTAGAAGATGCACTCAATTTGGCATTGATATAGCACATTTTAATCAACGCGATTTCTACATGAAGCCGTTTGTTCTTGCTCAGCTTGTAATTGACATCACACTCGTTAGCCAGATTTAAAATAGTAACCAGGAAGGAGTTACTCAGAGTCTGAGCCTGATTTTCATATTGCTCTTTCAATCCTTCTGTCACATCCAATAAACCAATAGTTTGCGGATCTTTGGCGATCATAAGGTTTCGAATATGCTCCGTTAATCCAAGTAGAAAATCATCCCCCTCAAATCCTTTCGAAGTTATATCATTGAAGAGGTTGAGAATTCTTGCCGTGTCTTCGGAAACAAAAGCCTCCGTTGTATCAAAGAAATATTCATAATCCAGAATATTTAATTGGTCAATTACAGTCTGGTAGGTTATATTTTCATTTGAAAAACTCACGAGCTTGTCAAAAATAGACAGCGCATCTCTTAACGAGCCATCAGATTTCTGTGCTATTATATGAAGTGCATCTCTCTCCGCCTTTACCTTCTCCTCCTTGCTTATTTTTTCCAGATGCGATGTAATATCCTCCACGCTGATTCTGTAGAAGTCAAATATCTGGCAGCGGGAAAGGATGGTTGGAATGATCTTATGTTTTTCCGTTGTAGCGAGTATGAAGATCGCGTAAGGAGGTGGTTCTTCGAGTGTTTTCAAAAATGCATTAAAAGCACTTTGAGAAAGCATGTGTACCTCGTCAATTATGTAGGTTTTAAATTTTCCGCTCTGGGGAGGAAAACGAACCTGATCGATCAAAGCTCTTATATCCTCCACATGGCTATTGGATGCAGCATCGATCTCATAGATATTGAACGAAGCGGATTGATTAAATGAGTTGCATGAATCGCAGTTATTGCAAGGTTCTCCCTCTGCTGTGCGGTTCAGGCAATTCAGGGCTTTAGCTAGTATACGTGCGCAAGTAGTTTTTCCAATGCCCCGCGGTCCCGTGAACAAATAAGATTGAGAAAACCGTTCGCTCTTGATCGAATTGATCAAGGTATCGGTGATGTGTTTTTGCCCGATAACCGCGTTAAAAGTCGACGGCCTGTACTTCCTGGCTGATGCAATAAATTTATCCATTCTCCTTACTCGATACTGTACTCAATAGGGGGCGTCAAAATTAGAAACTATTCAGCGATATAAAAAATTAAATAGCTGCTTGCGCGCGTTTGCAATCTACACGAGGAGAAATACAATAAAGGAGGGCGCCCGCCCCCCACGAGTTAATTTAGCTCAATTTTAGATATACCTCAATAGAAAACGAGTAGCTGATCAACCAGATTTATCTGCCGATAAGTTTCGTTTAGCAACCGGGAAACTAGATTCTACCTTACTTACGTTATAAACTCATTAAGCTCCGGTATACTTATGCGTGTGAGTTTTAGTAGCTTGTATTAGGTTTTGAAAAAAGTAAGGTTTTGGTTCTAGATATTTTTAGTAAAAGACAAAGCATATTATCGATACACCTTTGCATCGCACTATTTTTCCTTACAACTGGGTGTGATAGTGTTGAAAGAGACGCCTTAGACAATAAAGTGGCAGAAGATTGCTTGATCTTTTCCGAAAAAGACTCACTCATGTTCTTTAAACACAATTTTTATGTAAACCAAGATGACAAGCTCGCAAATCAGAGTTATCAATCCTTCAAAAATTATTCTTGGAGGAGATCATATGCGAATAATTCAGTTCAGATCTTCAGACTTTATGATCGTTATAGTAGTATGATGGACAAACCAATAGCCTTTTTTATAAAATATTGTTCTGAGGATAGTTCTAATAATTATATATTCAAAAGTAACGGATCATTTTCGTTTTGGACAATTTGGAAGTTTGAAAACGAAGATCGTAATGATTTTTACACAAAGGGAATGTACAAAGATGTTGAAGCATTTTATCCGGATTTTGGTGAAGCAATTTATCCGGATTTACTGTGGAACGCACATTCCTATAGAATGAATAATGAAGAGTATCTAAATTACATAGAGCAGCAGATGTCCTTAGATATCGACAGTTTCCAGCAACTAATAAATGATATCCCACTTTTTAGTTCAGGTGATCTAAATGATATTACTAAAATTGAGATTATTAAAGAGCTGTTTGTTACAATGTATTTTCAGTCGTTTTTTCTTCATTTTAGTGCAAGTAAATATTTTCCCGAACGTTTTCTATTAGACCAACGAAATATATTCTATATAAATAACCAAGATGAATTGGAACGGTTTATTGCCGTACTTAAAAGTGACTCCTTCCCTGATGTTCCAGTCTCAGGAACCGAGCTGGGCGAATATCATAATATGGATCATTGGAACCTTTTCGACCCAAAATTCACAATGATGTTTCAAGCTTCTTTAATGGAATATCAAATTCCCCTCATATGGCATTACACCAAAGAAAATAAAAAGTATTTACTTTCAAAACTTAATGAAGTCAGAAGCGATTTTGAAGAAGTTAACGTAATTTATTTTTATTCGGTACCTGATCTAAGACTTTTTCGATTAGAAATAAACTTAAATGATAATAAAGAAATTTCGATAAAAGGTACGTACATAAACCATCAATTTATATGGGACGACTTTTGCCGAATATGGAACAGTGATATTTTTTTTTAACACGAACCTATCCCAAATATCCCAGCTGTCATCGAGACAGATTTTACAGGAGGTAACTTATGTCTATGATTGAAATAGTCGCACGCGTTGCAAATTTATGCGCCTATGGCGTACGCGCGCGCGAAGCGTTAAGACAACCTCCATTTCATCTTTTCCCAAATAATTACACAAATATCCTATTTATGCTTACCTTTGCAGACTAAAATTTTAAATCTGAGTTCGAATCTTATGCCTAACCAGTACGAAACGGTTTTTATAGTTACTCCAATATTAACGGATGATAAGCTGAAGGAAACTATCAAGAAATACGTAGACATTCTCAAGAACGATAAAGCGGAGATAGTGGACGAAATCGATTGGGGATTAAGGAAAACTGCTTATCCGATCCAGAAAAAAAACAATGGATATTACTATATCATAGAGTACAAGGCTGAGCCTGAGGTAATAGCGAATTTCGAAACCCTCCTGAATAGAGATGAAGATATTTTACGCTTCCTGACATTCAAGCTTGATAAATACGCGATTAAGTATTACGTGAAAAGGCGTCAGGAACGAAAAACTGAAAAGAAGGATACGGAAGAGAAAAAGGACGTTGAAGAGAAAAAGGAAGCAGAACCAGTTAAATCTGAATAATTAAATGGCATTTAGCAAACCGGATATTAAATTTGTAATCGCACCTAAGATCGATGTGCCTAAGAAAAAATATTGCCGGTTCATCAGAAACGGTATCAAATATGTGGATTTTAAGGATCCGGATTTTTTATTGAAGTTTTTGAATGAACAAGGCAAACTGCTACCGAGAAGACTTACCGGTAATTCACTTAAATTTCAAAAAAAGGTAGCCAGATCTGTTAAGAGGGCACGTCATCTTGCTATCCTTCCATACGTGTCTGACCTGATGAAATAATTAACCCGTTTTACCCTGAATAACTGATATGGAAGTCATTCTAAAAGAAGATGTAGAAAAACTTGGTGAAAAACACGATATCATCAAAGTTAAAAACGGATTTGGCAGGAACTACCTGATCCCGAAAAGACTGGCCATACTTGCCAATGATTCCAACAGAAGGATCCTTGCGGAAGATATCAGGGTTGAAACTTACCGTGAACAAAAGAGGCTGTCAGATGTTGACACAATAATTGATGTATTGAAAGGGGCGATCGTGCATGTGACCGCTAAAGTGGGTGAGAATAATAAACTATTTGGCTCTGTTACGTCTCAGAATATTGCTGATGCAATAAAGGAGCAAACCAAGATAGAGCTTAGCAAAAAGATCATAACCATTATTGAGGATGTAAAATCTCTCGGTACTTATAAAGCGAAGATCGATATCAAAAAAGATTTCACTTTTGAGATCACCTTTGAAGTACTTGCGGAAGAAGGACCCGAACCGGTAGCGGAAGAGAAACCTAAAGAACCTAAGGAAGCCAAAGAGTCAAAAGCGGAAGTAAAAGAAAAGAAAGCTAAAGAACCTGCTGAAGCCGATGCAAAGACAGAAGAAAAAGTGAAGGAAGCGATCGAAGATACTGCTGCAGAGGAGCCAACTGCAATAACAGAAACCGCTGAAGCATCAGGGCAAAAAGAGGAGCCTGCATCTGAAGAGGCTGCTAAACAAGAAAGTGACGAGAAGGGAGATGGCCCCAGGGAAGAAACTTCGAAAGAAGACTAGTTAAACTTTTCTGTTACTCACTCGTATCTCAGTGCCACAATAGGATCAAGTTTAGAAGCCTTGATAGCCGGAAACATTCCCGCCGATATTCCCACTACGAAACATATTACTACACCACTAATCATCCACCCCCATGGAATGACAAAGGAACCGCCCAGCGCCACGGCCACCACCAAACCCAATAATAATCCTCCCAGAATACCTAATACTCCTCCTATCTGGCAGATTACGATTGACTCCACGAGAAACTGCCACTTAATTGTCGCTGAAGTTGCTCCAATGGCTTTACTCACACCAATCTCGCGGGTTCGCTCCTTAACGGATACAAGCAAAATGTTCATCAAAGCGATCGCAGCACCCAATAAAGTTAAAAACCCAATGATGGTAGCCGCACCACTAAGAAAACTTAGGTTTTCGATTAGTTCATTAGCCAGATTATCGCTTTTAACAATATCGAAATCTGATTCTTCTTTGAGTGCCAATTTCCGGATAGTCCTGAACAGTCCGGTCGCCTCTCCAATTGCGCCTTCCATGTTTACAATATCCGCCACCGAAACGGCTATAAAGTAGGATCTGTTTGGTGCTACATAATACTTTCTGGCATTATTAAGCGGGATGAGCACCATG
>JACZTA010000200.1 GCA_022573915.1 Bacteroidota bacterium
GAATGGGATTCGAACCCATGTAGGAGGTTTTGCAGACCTCAGCCTAGCCGCTCGGCCATCGCACCGTAAGAGGGTTGTGTTTGTGGTTGCGTTTGAGAATGGCATCAACCACAACCGCAACCACAGGCCCTTCTCCCTTTAAGGTGTGCAAAACTACTTAATTTTTGAATAAATGAGGGGAGGAGCAGGAAGATGTGATCAGAGTTCAACAGTCACTTTCTCGCAATCGCCGTCCAGTGGCGGATTGAATTTTGTTACCCGTATCTTCATATTTTCAATATTGGGATACTTGGCATTAATGCTGTCCTGGATCCGTTTAGCAACATGTTCCAGTAATTTTGACGCAATACCCATCTCTTCCCTAACGATGTAAAATAAGCTTTCGTAGTTCACAGTTAATTCAAGATTATCCGTCTCAGCCGCCTTATCGGTATCGAACTCTATCTCCAGATCAACACTGAAATTATTGCCTTTCTGATGCTCCGACTGGTAGGTTCCATGGTAGGCAAAAAACTTCATTCCGTCCAATAATATCTTTCCCATTGAGTTTAAATCTTGACTGGTTCGAAGTTAGGTGATTTTTTTTGATTACCTAAATTCTCTTAAAATATTTGATAACTTTGCGAAAAAGGGATATCCTTAATGCCCCAAGATAACTACCAAGCCCCCGATTATTTTGATATTGATGCCTTACTAACCGAGGAGCAAAAAATGGCGAGAGAGGCCATCCGGGCATGGGTCAAAAAGGAGGTCTCTCCCATCATTGAAGAGCACGCCCAGCAAGCTACCTTCCCCAAGCATCTTTTCAAAGGGCTGGCAGAAATTGGCGCCTTTGGACCTACAATTCCTACGAAATACGGTGGTGGTGGAGTGGATTACCTCACCTACGGCATCATGATGCAGGAATTGGAACGGGGTGATTCAGGTGTTCGATCTGCGGCATCAGTGCAGAGCAGTCTGGTGATGTACCCAATTTATACGCACGGATCAGAGGAACAAAGAAAAAAATATCTTCCCAAACTGGCTTCCGGTGAAATGATAGGTTGCTTTGGACTGACCGAACCAAATTTTGGTTCCAATCCATCCGGAATGTTAACCCATTTTGAAGACAAAGGCGATCACTTATTACTCAATGGAACAAAGATGTGGATCACCAATTCGCCCATAGCCGATGTAGCGATAGTGTGGGCAAAGGATGAGAATGGCGATATACGTGGACTGACCGTTGATAAAGGATTGGAAGGATTTACTGCACCCGAAATTCATGGGAAATGGTCGCTTCGCGCATCCATAACCGGTGAATTAGTATTTGATAATGTTAAGGTTCCAAAGGAAAATCTATTTCCTGATGTCAAAGGCCTGAAAGGCCCCCTGACTTGTTTAAGCTCAGCCCGTTTTGGGATCGCATGGGGAGCTTTGGGGGCCGCAATGGACTGTTACGATACCGCGTTGAGATATGCCAAGGAGAGAATTCAATTTGGTAAACCTATTGCCGGTTTTCAATTAACTCAGAAAAAATTAGCCGAGATGATCACCGATATAACTAAAGGCCAACTCCTTGCATGGCGTCTCGGCACTTTAAAAAACGAGGATAAGGCAACACCGGCGCAGATCTCGATGGCTAAAAGAGATAATGTAGATATGGCACTTCGCGTCGCCAGGGAATGTCGCCAGATACTGGGGGGTATGGGTATTACCGGCGAGTATCCCATCATGAGACATATGATGAATCTGGAATCGGTCCTTACCTATGAAGGAACGCATGATATTCATCTGCTGATAACCGGTTTGGACATCACAGGAATCGATGCTTTCAGTTAATTTTCTATCCCGTAATATTTTCTTCGTTTAATCCTATCGCTGTTGTCAACAATCACTGAAAAGTTACCAACAAAAATTGCTTCAATGTTTGTAATTAGGCTTCTTTGGTGAATAAGTCAATTTCACATTTCTAAATTCAAAAATAATTGCTTGCTAAATTTGCTACGGCGAATGAAACAAACTATTTTGGGTTTTGCACAATGGACGTTTCCTGCTATTGAAAATAATTACTACTTTAATAAACACATTTCGAAAAAGAGAATAAATGGCAGAAGGCGCGGGGTCGATCAGAGAGCAAGTCGATCAATTACTTAAAAAATCTTCACGAAAAGGAACTGCTGACCTGGCATTGGGAAAAGTACAACCCCAGGCTATTGATCTGGAAGAAGCAGTACTGGGTGCCATCATGCTCGAGCAGGATGCACTTTCCAACGTTATCGATATCTTAAAACCGGATAGCTTCTATGGCAGCTCGCATCAATTGATCTTTGGTTCAATACAACGATTGTTTGAAAAAGGCAAACCGGTTGACATACTGACTGTTACAGAAGAGTTGCGTGAATCAGGAGAACTGGATATTGTGGGAGGCTCTTATTATGTCACACAGTTATCAAATAAAGTATCCTCTGCAGCGCATGTCGAGCATCACGCTCATATTATCTCCCAAAAACATATTCAGAGAGAGCTGATACGGATTTCTACCGAGGTAATCAAGGATGCTTATGAGGACACGACAGATGTATTTGAATTATTGGATAAAGCGGAGAAAAATTTATACGCCATCACCGATTCGAACCTGCGTCGCAACTATGACAAAGCCCACACGTTGGTGAGCAAAGCGATCAAGCAGATCGAGAGCATGCGCGAACATGGAGGTGGATTGGTGGGAGTACCGTCGGGTTTTGTGGAGTTGGACCGGCTTACGTCAGGTTGGCAAAAATCTGATCTGATCGTAATTGCAGGCAGGCCCGGAATGGGTAAGACTTCCTTCGTCTTATCTTCAGCTGCCACTTCAGCCATACGGTTTAAAAAACCGGTTGCAATATTTTCACTCGAAATGTCGGCGTTGCAATTGGTGAACCGATTGATGGGTGGAGAAGCGGAACTTCCAATTGATAAATTTAAAAAGGGAGATCTGGCACCGCATGAATGGCAACAACTGAACTCCAGAATTGGCCCGCTTTCTGATGCACCCATATTCATTGACGATACCCCCGCTATCAATATTTTCGAACTGCGCGCTAAGGCCAGAAGATTAAAATCAAAGCATAACATCGAACTGCTGGTGATCGATTACCTTCAGCTGATGAGCGGGACAGGTAATAATCAAGGTTATAACAGAGAACAGGAGATTAGTAACATCACCAGGCAGCTAAAGAATATTGCCAAGGAAATGGAAATACCGATCATCGCTATTTCTCAGTTGAGCAGGGCGGTGGAAACCAGGGGAGGAACAAAGAAACCTCAGTTATCCGACCTGCGTGAATCGGGTGCCATCGAGCAGGATGCGGACATGGTAATCTTCATATACCGTCCCGAGTACTATGGTATTACAGAGGATGAAGATGGTAACTCAATGCGGGGGATCGCCGAGATCAGTATTGCAAAGCATCGTAATGGCGCGCTCGCTAATATACCCGTGCGGTTTATAGCTAAATATGCCAAGTTTGTGGATCTGGATCCAAATGACATTAACCTGGATTCAGATTCTATTCACACGAAATTACCTGATCCTGATAAGGGAACCATCACCCGGGGGTCGAAAATGAATGGTCCCGATGAGGGCAAGACGCCATTTTAGTATAAGCTATCTTCGGAAGTGATCAGCGATCACAGCAGCAGTTACCGATACATTCAAAGATTCTCCTGAACCAATTCGGTGTATTGTGATTGGCCGGTTTACATATTTGAGAACCGTGCCGCTAATACCATTGGCTTCATTACCTAAAACAATCAATCCGGTTTTGGTCAGACGCTCATTTCTGATGTCGTTTCCATTGAGAACAGCTCCATAAATGGGGATACTCTTTAATTTTCTCATTAATTCCGGGATCGAATAATAGGTTACGGGCACATGAGCGATCGAACCCTTGGTTGCCTGAATCACTTTCGGATTATAAACATCCACACAGTCCCGGGAACAGATAATTTGATCAATTCCGTACCAGCCCGCAGTTCGGATTATTGAACCCAAATTTCCGGGATCCTGTATTCCATCAAGAACAAACGAAAGCTGCTTAGTTAAGCGTTTAAGTGATAATTCTTGTTTAGGTATTTTGACTAAGGCAAGAACCTTATTGGAAGACTTGAGAAATGAGATCTTTGCCAGCTCTGATTCACTGACTTCATTGATCTCAATATCCATATCAATATTTTGACCACCAGAAGCATCGCCATTGGAAAGATTTTTGTTTATCCATTCTTTTAAAGCAAAAATTGTCTCTATTTTTAACAGGTTCTTATCGCTGAATCCTGCTTGCCCTTTGGAATAGATTTTTTCATTCAATAATCCGGAGACAGTATTATTACCTTCTATCACAAACAGATTATGCTTGGTTCGAAATTTCTTGTGATTGAGAGATTGTATAAGCTTGACTTGATTGCGGGAAAGCATGGTATTATTCAAATTTTTATTGCGGTCCTTATTTTAGTGTCCGTCGGTTGCAGCACATCCAGACATCTGCAAGAGAACGAAGCTCTACTCCATAAAAATACTATTAAACATATAAAGGATCATAGTGAGAAACATAAAAAAGCCTATAAAAAATCGGCGCTTCAAAAACTGCTCAAACAAAAACCAAACGACAGGTTCTTCGGGACTGTTAGATTAAAATTACGATTATACAACGCGGCTAACAAAGGATTGGAAACCAGGTTTAAATGGTGGGTTAAGAATAGGTTAGGTGAGCCACCGGTTATCTATGATTCTTCATATGCACATAATTCAGCAAAATTGATGACCCTGTATCTCAAGAATAAAGGTCATTTTGGTGCTGAGGTTAAATATGAGGCGAGTGTAAAGAATAAAAAAACCACGATTACGTACTGGATCGATCATGGGCCGCAATATAGGATAAGAACCATTTTTTACCCTGATGATGGGACACCTGCCGCCAAGCGTATATCCAAAGCATCTGAGAAAAGTCTGATACAAATAGGGGATTCATATGATGTAGACGTCTTGCAAAAAGAAAGAAAGAGAATTACGATAAACATGCGAAATTCAGGGTTCTTTTATTTTCATAAAGACAATATATACTTTGAAATTGACAGCTCTCTGGAATCTTTGCAGGTGGATATTTATATAAAGATCCATATCAATGAAAATATAGATGAGATTAGTGCGTATAAACTTAATGCCGTGTATTTGTTTCCCGGAAACTCGGTATGCAAACTGGATACTAACCTGAAATATGACACCATCAGGGTTGGTGAATATTATATTGTTACCAGCGATACCAACCAGTATAAATGGGATATTTTGCTCAATGCTGTTTTTTTGAAAGAAGGGCAGCGGTTTTACTATCAAAAAAACTATAAGCTGACGCTGGCAAGGTTAACGGATCTCGGCTTGTTTAATTTTGTCAATATCATATTTACAAATTCTGTAATAGACTCGGTTCGTATGCTGGATTGCTATATCTGCCTGGAACCTGGAAAAAAGCAGGAAATGAGCGTTGAATTGGAAGGAAATACGGGAGGAGAAACACGAGTTGGGATAGGGGCAAAGTATACGTACAGAAATAAAAACCTTTTTCGTGGTGCGGAAATACTGACTTTTAATGCCAATACCGGGGTGGAATCACAGGTGAGCGAGGGAGATCCTTTTTTAAATACACTTGAACTAAGCTCAAGATTGAATTTACTCTTTCCTAAATTCTTGTTACCAATTGTTGGTAAGCGATTTCCGCAATCCTTTAATCCCAAAACGAAATTTTCCGGGATATATAGTTTTCAGAAACGACCCGATCTTACGTTATTGACTGCTAACCTGTCCTTCGGTTATGATTGGAAGGAATTCGAAACCAAGCGACATATCCTGTCGCCTATCACCCTTAACTATGTGAAGGCAGAGAATTTCAGCTCGGAACTTCAGGATCTTCTGAAACGGAACCCTACCATTGCCAAGAGTTTGGAAGATCAGTTGATCCTTGGAGGAAGTTATACATTCATCTATAATGATCAGCTTGTTTCTGTTAAAAGAGATTTTTGGTTTTTCAGGGGAAATATCGACTTATCAGGTAACTCTACCAAATTATTGAACTCGATATATAACTCGGCGACCGGTAAGACCGGTTCATTTAAAATTTTCTCGCTCGACTATGCGCATTTTACTAAACTGGATGCAGATCTTCGCCGGTACGTGAAACTGAGCAATTCAAATGTAATCGCTATAAGGCTTGCTGCAGGATTTGCTTATGCAATTGGCGATTCGGCCGTGCTGCCTTATGTAAAACAATTTTACGTTGGTGGATCAAATAGTATCAGGGCGTGGCGCATAAGAACGTTGGGCCCCGGTTCGTTTGATGCAAATGAGGTTACTAACGGCAATAACGGATCAACGGTTCTTGATCAAACCGGAGACATCAAGCTCGAGTCAAGTCTAGAGTACAGATTTGATATTTATAGCCTCGTTAAAGGTGCGGTGTTTCTTGATGCAGGAAATATATGGACTGTACGGGAAGACACCGCTCGTACCGGGTCTATTTTGCAGGCTGATCAATTTACCAGGGACATTGATCTTGGAGGGGGTGCCGGAATACGGCTTGATTTTTCCTTCATTATTTTGAGAATCGATTTAGGAATCAAACTTCGGGATCCTTCATTTCCTGTGGATGAGCGCTGGGTGATCAAAGATATTGGGAATGCCACCTTTCGGAATTTCAATATCATTGGGCCAAATGACTACCCGTATCTGAACCTGAGTATTGCCATTGGCTCTGCCTTCTAACCGGGCGCTTCACTCACTTCCGGTTTCCCCAGAAATCGTACGGTAAGATAAATCAACACAATAGCGATCGCATAGATCAACGACCAGTGAAGCGGGAGATAAGAAGCAACCAGTATCATCAAAATACTTATTCCAGCAACCGTGAGCGCATAAGGAAGCTGGGTTCTAACATGTTCAATATGATCACATTTTGATGCAAGGGAGCTAAGTATAGTGGTATCAGAGATGGGAGAACAATGATCGCCAAATACCGCACCCGCCAGTATAACCGATACCACCTGGTAAAGTATGGTCAAACTTGCGTCTGCTGATAGCCCTGCTTCCTGACTGACCAGCCAGCTGGTTGGAATGATCAAAGGATATAGGATCGCCATTGTGCCCCAGCTCGATCCGGTAGAAAAGGATATG
>JACZTA010000201.1 GCA_022573915.1 Bacteroidota bacterium
GATTGCCTTTCATAATTCTTGATTATCCCCGCCAATTCTCAAAGCATTCGATTTTTGCATATAGAACGATGTTTTGGTGGGGAAATTTCATAAGCTTCACCCTTCATTTGCAAGGAAGGGCATTCAACTCTTATAAGAAAAAGATATTATCCCGGTATAATATTTTAAGGAAAGGAAAGTTCTTCATCTGTGTAAATAAAGCACAGTGGGATCACCGCTACGAAAGTACCAATTACCGGTTGGTTGGCAAATTGTCGGCGGCTGAGTTTGCTTCAGAAATAAATGGCAAGTCATTTCTTAAGATCAGTAAGAAGATAGAACTGCCTGAAATAGTGGGAAACAGCAACGTAATGGCGACGGTTACCAGGTTTGGTTTAGCAACTTATCAGGAATTGTTACAAATGATCAAGTAGGATTAATTGGTTGGCTATCCGCCAATTCGCAATGTTAGCGTATTGATTTGGCTATCCCAAAGAAGCTTTTGCTCTTCTTTTTCATTCTCGGCTGCAAAATCTGTGATCACCAAAGCGGTGTCACCCGTGATCTCATTCTTTATAATTTTGAATTCAAAGTATTCCCCTTCAGCGCTGTCCTCCCATTTGAAACGTATGAATTCGGGAGCTTTAACTTCTACTATTTTTGCCGTGTTATCGTTGCCATCCCAGGTAAAAACGTAAGTACCATCATTGTTGTCGACATGGTCGGCGAACCATTGGGAGAGACCATGAGATGTAGAAATGAAATCGTATAGAATTTTAGCGTTTGTTCTTATGGGAAACTCTAGTGTATAAGCTCTTTTTTCTGACATATTTACTGCTGTATTCGAGGTTCAATTTTTAAATATATTACTATTTACGTATTAACTCTTATACCACGTAATATAGTACAAGTTTCTTTAGAAATCTTTGTTATTTGACCTTAAAAAGCGTATCTTTGCGCTTTCTTAAAACCTGCAAACTTAATATTAGATATGAGACAGCTCAAAATAACAAAATCTATTACCAATAGAGAGAGTCAATCCCTTGAAAAGTACCTTCAAGAAATTGGGAAAGTTGATCTTTTGACACCTGAGGAAGAGGTTGAATATGCTAAAAAGATCAAGCAAGGTGATCAGTTGGCTTTAGAGAAATTAACCAAGGCAAACCTAAGATTTGTCGTTTCTGTTGCAAAACAGTATCAGAATCAAGGCTTATCCCTAAGCGACTTGATAAATGAAGGAAATCTCGGATTAATCAAGGCTGCGCAAAGATTTGATGAAACCAGGGGATTTAAGTTCATTTCGTACGCAGTATGGTGGATCAGGCAATCAATTTTGCAGGCCTTAGCAGAACAATCAAGAATCGTTCGATTACCACTTAACAAAGTTGGATCATTAAACAAGATCAATAAAGCTTTTACTCAGTTAGAGCAAGAATTTGAAAGAGAACCAATTGCAGATGAATTGGCAGAGATCTTAGATACTAATGTGGAGGAAATTACAAACACATTAGGAGTAGCTGCCCGTCACGTATCTGTAGATTCTCCTTTTCAACAAGGTGAAGAAGGCAGCTTGCTTGATGTATTACCGGACCCGCATGCCGCGAGTACAGATAGCAAACTGGAATACAAAGAATCTTTAGGTAAGGAAATCGAAAGGTCCTTGTCAACTTTACCTGATAGACAGAAAGAAGTTATTTTACTCTATTTCGGAATTGGAAGAGAACACAGTATGTCGTTAGAGGACATAGGACTCAGGTTTGGTTTGACCAGGGAAAGAGTAAGACAGATTAAGGATAAAGCGATCACGAAATTGAGAGCTAATTCCAAGAGTAAGTTGCTGAAGGCTTATTTAGGAAGCTAGGGTTAACGGCTTTAGATCAAAATTTTAATGCGCTAAAACACGGTTATGAGTATTGCTCATGGATTAACCAGTAGTGAAAAAGAAGTTCTAATGCTTTATCTGGGTGTTGGGAAGGAATTCGGCATGACCTTAATGGAAATCGGATCGATCATTGGTGTTTCGAAAGAAGAGGCTTTGAGATTAAGGGACAGTGCACTCAATAAGGCATATTTTAATCTCATGAAAATTGAGCAGTATATGGTGAGCTTTAAAAATATTGGAAATGACGATGATTCATTATCTGAGGGTAAATTATCAGAACGTGGGGAAGCAATGGACGACAAGGCTGTTGCCAAGCGATTAGGCTATGAGGAGCTTGCCAGCAAGAATTTTGAAATCATAAAGATTTTCTTCAACTAACCAATTTGATATCGCTATTTAATACTCCGCAATACAACAATCTATAATCATCCTACCTAAGAGAAATCCTCAAGCGAGAACAGCTTAATTAAGCGGAAAGAAAAATATTAGAGATCAGTAGAACATGTTTGAAAATCTTACAGAGAGATTAGACAATGCCTTTAAAGCCTTAAAGGGTCAGGGTAGAATAACGGAGATTAACGTAGCTGCCACGGTGAAGGAGATAAGACGAGCGCTGGTAGAAGCCGATGTAAATTTCAAAATAGCGAAAGATCTTACTGATACGATTAAAGAAAAAGCACTTGGCCAAAAAGTGCTCACCGTCGTTTCTCCGGGACAATTAATCATTAAGATTGTTCAGGATGAATTAACCAGTTTAATGGGAGAAACCAACTCGGAGATCAATCTGAGTGGAAACCCCAACATCATTCTCATCGCGGGCTTGCAAGGATCGGGCAAAACGACCTTTGCCGTCAAGCTTGCCAATTATCTTAAATCCAAAAAAGGAAAACATCCTCTCCTGGTGGCATGTGACGTGTACAGGCCTGCCGCTATTGAGCAATTGAAAGTATTGGGCGAGCAGATCAACGTGGAAGTATTTTCCGAAGAGGGAAATAAAGAACCGGTAAAGATTGCTAAAAAAGCGATACAGTATGCCGAACAAAATGGCTTAAATACTGTGATCATCGATACCGCCGGCCGTTTAGCCATAGATAAGGAGATGATGGACGAGATCACGCAGATCAAAGAAAAGACTAAACCACATGAAACATTATTTGTGGTGGACTCCATGACAGGGCAGGATGCAGTGAATACGGCAAAAGCGTTCAATGAGCAATTGGATTTTGACGGGACGGTATTAACCAAACTTGATGGTGATGCAAGAGGTGGCGCGGCTTTATCTATTCGATATGTGGTTCAAAAGCCCATCAAGTTCATTGGAATTGGCGAAAATGTAGAGGCGTTGGATGTATTTCATCCTGACAGGATGGCCCAGAGGATACTTGGAATGGGTGATATTACTTCCTTTGTTGAAAAAGCACAAGAGCAATTTGATGAAAAAGAAGCCGCAGCGATCCAAAAAAAGATCCAAAAGAACAAACTCAATTTTAACGACTTCATATCCCAATTGAATCAGGTTAAAAAAATGGGTAACATGAAGGATCTGCTTGGTATGATACCCGGTATGGATAAGAAATTGAAAGATGTGGATATAAACGATGATTCATTCAAGAAGATAGAGGCTATGGTCCTCTCGATGACTCCTGCGGAAAGGGAGAATCCGGAGCTGCTTAACGGGATCAGAAGGAAAAGAATAGCTTTGGGTAGCGGTCATGAGGTGAACGAGGTAAACTCATTCATCAAGCAGTTTGAGCAGATGCAATCCATGATGCGAACCATGCAAAAGCTTGGAAAAGCAGGAAGATCAATGAAAAACTTACCTTTGTTGCAAGGTGGAGGTCAATCAATACCCCCGGCTTAAATTTTAGATCATAGAAATCAAACAACAAAAAAATAAATAACTAAATTAATTTATGTCAGTAAAAATAAGATTACAGAGAAAGGGAAGAAAGAAAAGACCTTTCTATCATATAGTCATCGCCGATGCGAGAGCTCCCAGAGATGGAAAATATATCGAGCGTATCGGTTTGTATGACCCTTTAACCAAACCGGCAACCATCAATATTGATGACGAAAAAGTGTTGAAATGGCTGGGGAACGGTGCACAGCCTACAAATACTGTCAGAGCGATCCTGTCTTATAAGGGAATCATGATGAAGAATCACCTGCTTAAGGGTGTCAAAAAAGGTGCGGTAAAAGAGGATGAAGTGGATTCCAGGGTGGCTGAATGGTTGAAAGAATCAGAAATCAGGTTGGAGCATAAGTATGAAAAAGCTGTCAAACTAAAAGAAAAGAGGAGAGCGGAGTTGAAGGCTAAGAAGGCTGAAAAAGAAAAAGCTGCACCGGCAGGTGAAACTAAAGATGCACCGACTGATGCCGCAGAAAGTGGTACAGAAAAAGTTAAGGATGAAGGAGCAGAAGTAAAAACTGAAGAAAAAGATCAACCGGAAACCAAAGATGAGTCCAAAGATACACCTAAGGATAAGGGGGGAGATGCAAAAGAGGATGCAGGATCCAAGGATGAGGATAAGGTAGAAGATAAATCTGAAGATAAAGCTGAGGATAAGGTTGAAGATAAAGTTGAGGGCAAAACTGAAGATAAAGTTGAGGGCAAAACTGAAGATAAAGTTGAGGGCAAAACTGAAGATAAGGTAGAGGATAAAACTGAAGATAGGACTGAGGAAACAGAAAAGGCCGAGGAAAAAGACCCTGAAGACAAGAAAGATGGTGGAAAAAAATCTGCCAAGAATAAGAAGGAAGATAAATCTGAAGCGCCGGTAAGTGAGAAAGCTCCTGCAGAAGATAAAGAAGACGAGGCAGAGAAGCCTGTTGCTAAGGATAGCAAAGAAGAACCTTCGGCTAAGGCGGATGACAAGAAAGACGACGACGCAAAAGAGGATTCAACCGGGGAAGAGAAAAAAGATTAAGTTCTCGAACCCGGGTCACTCGGCCACAAAGGACCACCGTTATGCCATTGGATGATCTATTCAGGATCGGACGTGTAAGTAATGTGGATGGAAATACCGGTGTGATAAAAGTAAAGGTTGATCCCACCTTCACCGCGCATCTCAGTCATCTGACAAAGAGCCATACCGGTAAAAATTCTGAGAGGCAGTTTTTATTTATAGAACATACCGGCAAACCGGTTCCCTACCTGATCGAATCCATACAAACTGATAAATCTGATAAGTTTCAATTTGTATTGGAGGATATCCACTCGGGTGTTGCGGCCAATTTGCTGCTGAAAAGAAATGCCTACATGGAGATCAGCCGCGATTCTGAGATTTCCAAAACACTGAATAAGTATTTAATTTTAAATGGCTTCCGTATAGTGGATCAGGCATTGGGTGATCTTGGAGAGGTTGTAGAGATACTTGAGATGCCTATGCAGTCTCTGGCCAGGGTGATCTACAGGGAAAAGGAAATTCTGATCCCGCTAAACGAAAATACAGTTACGGAAATAGACAAAGAGGAGAAGGTGTTGTATATGACGGTGCCGGAAGGATTGCTTGATATTTAAATAATTTGCAGACTAATGAGAGTCGACATAATTAGTTTATTGCCAAAACTATTGGAGAGTCCGTTTGACCATTCCATCCTCAAGAGAGCGCAGAAGAATGGATTAGCAGAGATCCATGTTCATGACCTGCGGGAGTACGCTCAAGGCAAACATAAGCAATTGGACGATTATTCTTTTGGAGGCGGTGCCGGCATGGTGATGATGATTGAACCCATTGCAAATTGCATCGAATCACTGAGCAAGGATAGAAACTATGATGAGATCATCTATATGACACCTGACGGTGAAAAATTTAATCAGGGTATGGCAAATCGCTTATCCTTGAAAGAAAATCTATTGATACTCTGCGGACATTACAAGGGTATTGATGAGCGGATACGGGAGATGTTCATCACACTGGAAATATCGATTGGTGACTATGTGTTGTCAGGTGGTGAATTAACTTCGGCGGTGATAGTTGATGCTATCATCCGATTGATCCCCGGTGTTTTATCGGATGAATCCTCGGCGTTAACGGATTCTTTTCAGGATGATCAACTTTCTCCTCCCGTCTATACCCGGCCGGCGAAGTTCAGAGATAGCGAGGTACCTCCTATTTTACTATCCGGAGATCAGAAGAAGATCGATGAATGGCGCGAGGAGAAAGCACAGGAAAGAACCAGGGACAGGAGACCTGATTTATTGAAAGACTGAGTCAATTGCGAAAAGTCTCCTTGATAGAAGATGTCCGATTATAGAGGTTTGAGTTTTGATTTGATTGAGGAATTTCGTGTACCATAAAGAGGACCCGCCTCGCCTTCGCGCATCGCCTTCGCGCAGCCGCTTCGGCGGAGCGAGGTAGCGCTTCGGCGGAGCAAGGCCCCCCGCCACACTGTTAAATTCGATATTATTTTAAAGATTGTCCCGAAGAAATGAGTAACTGTGGCTTCAGATGAGCTTCATCAGCTGTCAGTTAATCTGGTTTTAAACCGGGTTTATTTAGGGAAGACGCTTTGATAGAAGAAATACAACGTACCCTCCTTCGTCAAGGCTACGGAGGGTAAGAGATATTGGAGGTTTGATTTAGGATATGGTAAAATCATCTATTATTTGATATTAGATTTTCCTGAACTAAGGACATTGAACCAATTACATTGAACATTGAACATTTGAGTCCACTCCGAAAAGTGTAAGAATAGATCATGCCACAAAAACACGAAAACAGAAAATTTCACAAATGATTGATATTTAATTATTTATATTTTCTGTTCTTTTGTGATTTAGTGCTTTTGTGGCGAAAAATGACTTTTAGGAGGGGACTCAACATTGAACATGAAACTTTCAACCTATTCAATAATCATAATCTCCACTCTTCGATTCTTGTTTTCGTCATCAACCGTAATCTCAGGTAATATAAGTGGCTTCGTGCGGCCGAATCCCTTGTACCGAAGACGATTCTTATCAATTCCCCAACGAATCAGATAATCGTAGATGTACTTTGCCCGATTAATTGAAAGCTTGTTTTCCTTGGTGTCAAAATCATAGCCATCGCCAGTACCCGGGTGACAGCAAATATGCCCCTGAATTTCTATTTTTATCTCTTCATGCTCCTGTAGGATTTTGAGCAGTTTTTTAAGCTCAGGTAGTGATTCCTCCCTGACAAAATGCCGGCCCGGCAAGAAGTAGATGTTTTCCAGGATCAATGTTTCCCCAACTTCAAGTTGGGTAATATCGATCTGAATATCTTCATCAACCTCTGCAAGTTCTTCTTCTATAACAACAGTTTCCACATTCATCCAAAAGATGATCTCCACTTTCC
>JACZTA010000011.1 GCA_022573915.1 Bacteroidota bacterium
CACCCTATCCCCCCCAGTAACTCGCGTCATAATATCCATATCCATCGTACCCGTGGTGTCCTCCCCAACCATAATGGTGACCATACCCGTGGTGTCCCCACGCATAATGATGCCCATACCCGTGGTGTCCCCAACCGTAATGATGTCCCCATCCATATGACCAATGGTGATGATGAGAATACCAGGGATAATAGGAGTATCCCCATCCATAAGGATCGTAATCATACCAATAAGAGTTTGAATAGATGCCACCGTAGTAGCCAAAACCGTAGTAAGGGTGATAAAATCTTCTTATACGACTTGAATAATAATAGTCGTCATCATAATTTCCGTAATAGTTGTTTTCAATATAGGTGTTACCATACCCATTGTCAAAGTATTCCATATCAGTTGAATCTTCGAGAAGAGTATCAACTATTTCAATGGTTTTATCATTACTGTTTCTGGTAGAAAAATAAACGTCGTCGCCACTTTGCGCAAAGACATTTACCGGAGTAAATCCGATTATTAAAACCAGCGTAGCCGTTATGAGCAGTAATGCTTTCATTTTTTTATAGCTTGTTTCACTTCTAAACGAAGTTAAACTTAAGTCTTTTGTGGTTAATATTTTCATGATTAGGGTCCTCCAGGTAGCTTATACCATTATGGATATTATTAGTAATTTTGTTTTGTGGTCAAAAGTTGTTCAATTCTTATTAACTGACTGTAGAAAAGCAAATACCGTTCCAAAAACGATCACATAGCTGAATATGGGTAAGCATTTAACTAGTAGAAGCGAAGACTTTGCCAAATGGTATAACGAATTGGTAATCAAGTCAGGATTAGCGGATCATTCGGGTGTGAGAGGCTGTATGGTCATAAAACCTTATGGTTGGGCTATATGGGAGAAAATGCAAAGTATATTAGACAAAAAGTTTAAAGCTACCGGACATCAAAATGCTTATTTCCCACTGCTCATACCCAAGAGCTACTTTAATAAGGAAGCGCAACATGTCAAAGGCTTTGCAAAGGAGGTGGCTGTTGTAACTCATTATAGGTTAAAACACGATCCCAAGACAAATGAGATCATTGTGGATCCTGATGCCAAGCTAGAGGAAGAATTGATCATAAGACCCACCTCTGAAACAATAATATGGTCTACTTATAAGAATTGGATCCAATCGTATCGTGACTTACCGCTCTTAATAAATCAATGGGCCAATGTAGTGAGATGGGAAATGCGGCCAAGACTTTTTCTTCGAACAACTGAATTTTTCTGGCAGGAAGGACATACAGCACATGCCACCGAGCAGGAGGCGATTGAAGAAGCAAAACTCATACTTGGTATCTACACGGATTTCTTACAGGATTATGTAGGAATTTCTGTTTCAACAGGTATTAAGACTGATTCAGAGAAATTTGCGGGAGCTATAAATACCTATACCTTGGAATCTGTAATGCAGGATGGGAAAGCGCTTCAATTGGGAACTTCCCACTTTTTGGGACAGAATTTTGCCAAGGCTTTCGATGTGCAATACAGTAATAAGGAAGGAAAGCTTGAATATGTTTGGGCAACGTCCTGGGGAGTAACAACAAGAATGATCGGAGCGATGATCATGTCCCATTCTGATGATGATGGATTGATTCTACCGCCTCTGCTTGCTCCTATTCAAGTTGTGATCGTTCCAATATATAAGGATGACGAAACTCACTCCAGGATAAATGAGAAAGCTGAACAGATTATCAAGGAACTTGAAGCGCTTGATATTTCGGTAAAGTATGATAATGAAGATGGGCAATCTCCGGGGTGGAAATTTGCTGAATACGAACTAAAGGGCGTTCCCATTAGAATTGCCATAGGCCCAAAGGATCTTGAGAATCGGGAGGTAGAGATTGCTCGAAGAGACACAAAGGAGAAAAAGAACTATCCGAATACAGATATAGGTAACGTTATTAAGGACCTGCTTGATGAAATCCAAAAGAAAATATTCAATTCCTCCAAATCATTTCAGCAGGAGAGCACACACGAGGTTGATAAGTTTGATGATTTTAAGTCGCTATTGAACGATAAGGGAGGTTTCATTAGTGCGCACTGGGACGGCACCGCCGAAACGGAAGAAAAGATCAAGAATGAAACCAAGGCTACGATAAGGTATATTCCCTTTAATGGTAAAGAGGAGGAGGGAACGTGTATTTATTCGGGAAAGAAGTCAAAGAGAAGAGTCATTTTTGCGCAAGCCTACTAACAATAATAATTTAACTTAGAATTCGGAAACTACAGGCAAATAGTTAATTCCGTCTTCCCTGATTAATTGAAAATGAGTGATACAAAACCAACAATGGAAATTATCGTTAATCTTTTAAACGAAAAGGTTAGTGTCAAGCAAGATGTTTATATAACTACGTTAGAGATTTTTCAGAAGGTTAAAAAGATATTGAAAGAAATTCACGATGATCTTTACAAAAAACTGAAAGAGACCAAAACCGAATTAGAGTTACTTTATGAGGATAAAGGCCCATTTGAAGTTGACCTTACCTTTGGAGGTGATATATTAGTGGTATCAATGCACACTAATATTTTCACGTTTGACGAGGAGCATTTTTTACACAGATCAAATTATGTGAAAGAAGATCCATCACGGGCTTACTGTGGTATCCTTAAAATGTATAATTTCTTAAAAGACTCCATAAAATATAAGAGAAATGATGATATCGGTTATCTCATTGGCAGGATCTTCGTAAATAAGGATGAGCACTTTTTTGTAGAAGGAAGGAGGCAGCTTGGATTTTTATACAATGATTTTGAGACTAGTAAGATTGATGATAATAGTGTCAGGAAAATATTGGAATCGGCTATTATTTATTGTCTCGACTTTGATCTGCTCACTCCTCCGTATAATACGGTTAACGAAATGACGGTATCGGAAAAACTACGCATAACCGGTATTGGCGACCTGAAAACGGGAAAACGTTTGGGATTTAGATTCTCGGCCGAGCGTGATAAAATGTAAAGATTCCGGATTTTAATTTAGATAAAAAATAGTAATAATAGTGGATAATGCCTTACTTATAATCGGTATCATGATCCTGTCCGGGGTGATCGTATTGATTTATTTTATTCTTAAGAACTCGAATAAACCAGAAGATGGTTCTCAGAAATTGATGCTTGATGTTATGGAGAATCTGAGAAAGGATATTCAGGAGACAGGTGGCAAGAATAGGCAGGAGATGCAGGACAGATTGGATAAAATAAATGAGCTGATATCGGTGCATCAAAAAAACACCACGGATAATTTACAGAAGCAATTTCAACAGAGTTCCCGTATTATTCAGGATGTGACCGACAAGTTGAAAGAGTTTGAAGGCACTAACAAGCAAATTCTCAATTTTGCTGAACAGATGAAAAGCTTGGAAAACATTCTGCAGAATCCAAAACAGAGAGGTATCCTTGGTGAGTATTTTCTAGAATCCTTATTATCTAATGTACTTGCTCCTGCTCAATACAAGATGCAATACAGTTTTCCAAATGGAGAAATAGTGGATGCAGTAGTCTTTTATCGCGATACGATCATACCTATAGATGCAAAATTCTCTCTTGAAAAATACAATTTGATGGTACAGACTAATGACAAGGAACAAAGGGAAAAGCTGGAACTGGAGTTTAAAAGAGATATAAAGCATCGAATTGACGAAACCGCAAAATATATAAAACCGGATCAAGGAACTACAGAATTCGCCATCATGTTCATTCCGGCTGAAGGTATCTACTATAATCTACTAATATATGAGGTGGGAACTGTAGAGTTGAACAAAAAGGACTTAGTCGAATATGCCTTTAGCAAGCATGTGACGATAGTATCTCCTACCTCTTTCTACGCTTTTTTAGAGATCATACTTTTGGGTTTGAATGCGGTAAGAATGGAAGAGTCTGTGCAGGAGATACTCAAGAAGGTTCGAGATCTTGGCAGACATCTAAACAGTTACGAAGAACATTTACAGAGGCTTGGCAAGCAAATTAGTACAACGGTCAATACGTATAACCAGGCATCTAAAGAATTTGGCAAGATCGACAAGGATGTCCTCAAGCTCACCGATGGCGAAGAAGGCGGTCAGTATAAAAATGAACTGATTGACAAGCCTTTATCTGATTAATAACACCAATTAATCGGCCTCCGGATATATTAACGTAATTAAGATGTACTTCTTGATTTAGATTCAATAATTTGTTATATTAGTAAAAAGCTGATCCAGCTATAGTTCAAGATGGGAAGAGCCAACCGTTTTATCCTGCCTCATTTAGACAACATTGATATTCGACAGGTGTTGAAGAATGACGGAATTTACAGGACCGTTATAGATCGTATCAACGAAGGATTGATGATCGTGGACAACGATGAGGTTATTTACTATGTAAATGATAGATTTTGCAAGTTAGTAGAATACACTTCCAAGGAACTTGTAGGCAGAGTGGCACGGGACTTTCTCATTCCCGATAGATTTAAAAAGAAATTAATACGAAAGTCCAAATCCCGATTATCCGGTAAAGCAGACGATTATGAGGTTTCAATTCTCACAAAATCGGGGAAGGAAAAGGACGTTTTCATTATGGGAATGCCGGTTCATAATCCAAAAGGAAAAGTGATCGGCTCAATAGGAATCCATGTAGATATTAGCAGCAGTAAAAAGGCGGAGCTTGCACTTAAGGAAAGTGAAAACCGCTACAGAAGCCTGTTCGAAGATTCCCCTGTTTCATTATGGGTTGAAGATTTCTCTGAAGTAAAAAGAGAATTTGACAAACTAAAAAAAGCAAGGATAAAAGATCTCGGTAATTACCTTGCCAAGGACCAGACACGAGTAGATGAGTTAATATCAAAAGTGAAGGTATTGGATGTAAATCGCGCGACGCTGGAGCTATATGAGGTAAAGAACAAACAGGAATTATTAGGAAATATAGAGAAGATCTTTACAAAAGCCTCCTATCAGATATTTATTGACGAATTGATTGCCATATACAATGGAGCTACCTCCTTCGAGAGTGAAGTTCGCACGAAAACAATAACGGGCCGAAACCTGTTTGTTAATGTAAAAGTATCCATTGCCAGCGGACATGAGAAGGACCTTTCAAGAGTATTGGTTTCCATGACAGATATTACAGAACAGAAGAAAGCGGAGTTATTAAAAGAGGTTACTTATAAAATTGCAGAAACTGCAGGAAGAGGGATGGACATTGAAACCCTTTCGCAGTTTATCCATTTGGAGTTGAGTAAGATACTTGAAGTAAAGAACTTTTACATAGCCCTTCACGACCCGATCAACGATATGTTGACATTCCCATATTATATGGATGAAAACTATTTTGAATCAGGGTTTATTCCTCCACCCCGTAAAATGAGTAAAGGTTTGAGCGAATACATAATCAAGACCGGCAAATCGCTCTTGGCCTTTAGGAAGGATATTTTTAAACTGAGAAAAGCCGGGAAAATCGATTTAATAGGCCCATTACCACTTGTTTGGATGGGAGTACCTTTGAAAATTGAAAAGAAGATCATCGGTGTAGTTTCCGTACAATCTTATTCGAGTAAATCAACATATAATTCTAAGGATCTTGAACTTCTGGAATTCGTTTCCGGTCAGGTGGCAAAGGCTATGCAGATACAACAAATTGAAACCGGATTATGGCTTTTCAAGAAATTGATAAACCAATCAAGGGATTCAATTTTTGTGATTGATGCTAAAACGAGCAGGTTTCTTGATTTTAATGATAGTGCTTGCAGCAATTTAGGATATACCCGCAAGGAGCTTCTAACCAAAAGCGTAACGGATATACAGGTACTTATTGCTACTGATTCGCGTTGGCAGAGTCAAATGAGAAGGTTAAGAAACCGGGATGTTTTCATTTTTGAAGGTATACATCGGCGTAAAAATGGTAAAGAATATCCAGTGGAAATTCATTCAAACTCTGCCACAATTGAAAATCGCGAATATGTAGTTGCCGTAGCAAGGGATATTACGGAGCGAAAGAATGCTGAAGAGGTGCTACGCAAGCAGGTAACTTTGCGCGCTTCTGAAAGAATGTTTCGACAAAGTTTAGAGAAGACAAGTTTACTTTCAATGAGTCTGGATCTTGATAAAAACATAACCTTTATTAACGATCAGTTTTTAAAACTAACGGGTTGGAAGAATCGGGAGATTATTGGTAAAAACTGGTTCAAATTATTTATTCCTCCCAAAGCGAAAAAACTCAGACGCGAGGAGATCGATAAATTTTTATCTAGAAAACCTAGTAAAAATAAGGGTGCACAATTTTTACCATTTACCGAATATGAGATTGTGACAAAGCATGGCGAGAACCGCACAATCAATTGGAATATGGCCTTGATGGTAGATGAAAAAGATGCTACCATTGGCTTAACGGGCATAGGAGAAGACATTACAGATCGAAACAAGGCGCAGAAGGATTTGTTGGCCAGCGAGGAACGATACCGGGAGATAGTTGAATCGGCTAGCGATTTTATATATAAAACCGATGCAAATGGAGACTTTCGTTATATGAATCCGGTAGGTGTACGTATTATAGGTTATACCGAAAAGGAGATGATCGGTAAGCATTACACAGAACTGATAAGGAAGGAGTATAAGCAATCGGTGCTCGATTTTTATCGAATACAGTTTGAAGAACGGATAAAAACGACGTATTACGAGTTCCCTTTAACTACTAAGAAGGGAAAGGAAATATGGATAGGTCAGAATGTGCAGATGATTATGAAGGATGGCTGGGTGTTGGGATATCAGGCAGTCGCCAGAGATATAACCGAGAGAAGAAAGGTGGAGCAAGCTTTGTTGAATGCCAAGAAAGAAGCAGAGGAATCCTCCAAAATAAAGGGTGAATTCCTGGCGAATGTCAGCCACGAAATACGTACTCCAATGAATGGAATTATGGGGATGACGGATTTATTATTACAGACACCTTTGGACGATGATCAGAAAGATTTTGCTTTGATCATTAAAGAATCATCAAATAATCTGATGCGCATCATTAACGATCTTCTTGATCTTTCAAAGATTGATGCAAAGAAAATCAGGCTTAAAAATGAAGATATCTTTATACCTCTGGTTCTGGAGAAGTTAATTCTAAATTATGAGAATGAAACAGGTAAGAAGAATATCAAGCTCAGTTATTCTGTCAGTCCAAACGTACCTACAATCATTAAGGCTGATGAGATGAGATTTACTCAGGTATTAAACAATCTTGTCTCGAATGCAATCAAATTTACAAAATCGGGTTTTGTCAGGATTAAGGTTATGAAGGTTGTTCCACGAGTTTTAAAAAACAGCAGAGAGAATAGTAAGAAGCAAGAGTTCTTTCTCAGGGTAGAAGTGATTGATTCGGGAATTGGAATTAAGAAAGTTGACAGGTCAAAACTATTTCAGAAATTCTCGCAGATTGATTCGACAATAAGTAGAAAATATACCGGCACAGGGCTTGGTTTGGCAATTAGCCGGGAATTGGTGTACCTCATGGGTGGTAACATTGATGTAATAAGTGAGGAGAAAAAAGGGAGTAAATTTTGGTTCACTATTAAAGTCAGTGAATCGCGTTTAAACGAACGTGTGCAGCAAACTTGTGTAAATATTGTAGGTGAGAATAAGCATGAAAAGAAATGGTTGAGGGCTATCTTCAATAAATGGAATTACAACCATGAGTTTCTTAAGCTCAATGATAAACTAACCACCTCTCAATATTTTGACAAGAACAGAGCCACTTTAGTTTTTGACAAACGAAGTACGTGGAACTTCTTGTTAAAAAATTCAAGAACTAAAATCGAACTGGCCAAGATAATAAATGGTGCGAGTACAATCCTCTACAAAGTAAAAGCACATAAAAATCCAACATTTGATCCAGGTAAGATCCATTTTGGACTCACGCTCAGTGATCCATTAAACAAGATCAACCTGTTGCAATACTTGATTGAGAGGGTAACCGGGTTAAAACAAAAACGAATTGATATTCACAGTATCGTTTCATCCCCTAATAGGAAAATTGAAAAGCAAAGAATCTTACTCATTGAAGATAATGTGATCAACCAGAAGGTGACTAAGGAAATACTGATCAGACAAGGTTATGGCATTGATATAGCGGCCAATGGGAAAGAAGGAATTGTAAAAACCAAAAAAGGCAATTATGATTTAATACTGCTTGATATTCAGATGCCTGACATGGATGGTTCTGACGTTTTGGAGAAGATCCTGCGGATCAAAAACAAAAAGATTCCCCCTGTTGTTATGCTAACGGCCAACGCACAGGAAAATGAAAAACGCCGCTTTCTGAAGCTGGGTGCACAACACTATCTTACCAAACCGATTAACATAAAGGAATTCACGACATTGACCAGTAAAATATTGAACAAGGACAATGGAGTAAACAAGAGCAAAGGCGGGGGCAGAAGAAACGGGCGAGCTACCACAAATGTCAAGAGAGTAATTAATAAGAAAGTTTTTAACCATCTCAAGGATATAATGGGTAGCGAATTTGAAGAGTTGATTATCAATTATCTTTACGAAGGCAAGAAGTTGATATTAAACGCCAGGAAAAATATTAATAAACCTGACAAAAAAGCATTTCTTAAGAATATCCATACCTTAAAGGGAACTTCGGCATCGCTTGGGATAGCACGAATAGCAGAACTGGCAGGCCAGATAGAATTATATGCCAAAGATAAAAGCCATGATAGAATAAAAGATACTCTTGATATTTTAGATGCTGAATTTTCAACGTTGGACGATCATTTGAATAAGAATTTATGGTAATAAGGATCTTTGTGGTGGAGGATGAGGTAGTGTTTTCTAAATTGGCGGTGACCACTCTGGAAAAAAATCCCGATTATGACGTATCGGTCTTCAAGAATGGTACAGATTGCCTGAAAAACATTCATCTGAATCCTGATCTTGTATTGATTGATTTTGGGTTACCCGATATTTCCGGTTTAGAATTACTGCAGAAGATCAAGCAGTATAATGTCGATATCAAGTGCCTGATTGTTTCGGCACAAACGGACCTCGAGGTGGTGATCAAGGCGTACAGAGCCGGGGCAAGTGATTATTTGATCAAGAATGAAAACTGCATGCCTGAGTTGGAAAACTCAGTCAAGAATCTGTCTGCGAATGTGATACTCAAAAAGCAGGTGGAAGTATTAAAAGCCCAGATAATTGATAGGAGTAAGTACGAGAAGATACTTGGTAACAGCCAGGCGATTCTGAAGGTGTTAAAGTTGATTCAAAAGGCTGAGAGATCAAATATCCTGGTGCTTACAACGGGCGAAAGCGGAACAGGGAAGGAATTGGTTGCGAGGGCCATACATTATAATTCTGATCGAAAATCTAAACCATTCGTTCCGGTTAATATGTCTGCAATACCCGGTGACCTGATAGAAAGTGAATTATTTGGGCATGAGAAAGGATCTTTCACAGGAGCTATTGCCAAGAGAATTGGGAAGTTTGAAGAGGCGCATAAGGGCACCTTATTTCTCGATGAAATTGGAGATATGGACCATTCTCTCCAGTCTAAATTATTAAGGATATTAGAGGACAAGAAGGTGGTGAAAATTGGTTCTAATAAACCATTCGATTTGGACATTAGAATAATCGCAGCTACAAATCAAAATCTGGAAGAGAAGGTAAGGGATGGCAGTTTTCGAGAGGATCTCTACTACAGGTTAAATGGCTTTTTAATTGACCTTCCCCCATTAAAAGATCGTGATGATGATGTACTAATTCTTGCAAAACATTTTCTCGTAGAGTTTGCCAAGGATAACAATTTGGGTAAACTAACACTTGAGAAAAGCGCGAGCGATGCCTTATTGAGTTATAAATGGCCGGGAAATGCCAGAGAACTCAAGTCTGTGATAGAAAGAGCTGCCTTGATCACAGAGTCAAATTCAATCGATGCGGAGACATTGAACATTAAAATGGGACCTGCGGCTTTAAATCGGGATGAGGAAGACTTGACAATGGAAGAATATAAACTGAAAATTATTTATGCAAGTCTAAAGAAGCATGGAAATGATATTGATGTGGTTGCTGAAAAATTAAAATTAAGCAGGGCGACAATCTACAGGATGCTTAAAAAATACCAGTTCAAAGACTTTTTTATGATAAAAGAGTGATTATTTGAAACAAAATTCTACTCTTTACGTATACAGTAGCACTATCTTGACTTTTTCTTGAATTGAACTCAATTTGGGTGGTTAATTCTTTTAAAGAGAAGGTCAGGCATAGTTAGGTAAGTTTAAAATTGATGGTTATAGTAGGATTTTTATGCATCTTAGATCGAAAGTAATCTTAGAGACTAAGCCCCGGCTCTCATCGGGGCAGAAACTATTAGTCATCTTTAGCATTTTTGGAGTCTTTTCCTTGATGCTCATATCGCTTTTTGTTTTCAAACTTGTAGATATTCCCAAAAAAGCTACTGAAGGACCAAATATCGTCTCAAACTCAAGTTTTGAAGTATGGGCAAAGGGTGTGCCTGTTGGCTGGAAAAAGGATGATTCATTTATTTTTGATGAACCATCGGAGCTTAGTGGACGACATGCTGTTGGTATTTATGCAAGGGAAGAAAATGAAAGTGGAATTTATCAGACAATAAAGCTGGATGAGAAAGAAGTATACAATGTATATTTTTCATTGAAAGCGAACACATTTGATGTTGAAGATGCCGGTGTGAGGATCGAATATGAGGGTGAGAATGTACGTACAACGGTTGACATGGCGCCAGGTGTTCATTATTATGACGGAAAAAATTCCTGGAGACAATACTTCGGTAAGGTTACCGGCGCTGAATCGGTGAAGCTCTATTTCTTTTCTAAAAACAGTACCATCTTGTATGTAGATGCAATTGGAATTGGTATTAATTTATCTTCTAATTCTGTGTTAGAACCGGAAGATTTATAACAACTCTCGCACTCCCCTCCGGGTTTTTTAGATTGATTTTTAAATTGCTGTATTTTATTCTTACGGTTTACTTAAATTTGTCGACCAACTAATAAGAATATGCCCAGCGAGAATGGTTTTGACAATACTGCAATAGCGTTCACGAACAAGAGCGACAAGGAATTAAGATCTGCGTATCAGCTTTTTAGATTACTGAATAATTCCTTTTTATCCAGTATTGGTACATCACTGGCCGGTTTTGCCATCAAAGCACACCTTCCTATAAATTCGATTATCAAAGCCACCGTTTTCAATCATTTCTGTGGCGGAACTTCTATTGAAGATTGCGCAGATGCTATTCAGAAACTTGATAATCTGAATATCAAAGCGAACCTGGATTTTGCAGTCGAGGTCAAATCTACTGAGGAAGATTTCGAAAAAACAAAAAATGAAATTCTCAATATCATTGAGCATGCAAAAGAAAAATCGAATATTCCATTTTTCAGTTTGAAGATTACGGGGCTTGCCAGTATGAATCTGCTCGAAAAGTTAGGAGCCCAAATACAACTGGATTCTCAAGAAAAGCAGGACTACGATAAAGCAAAGGCAAGGCTCGATGTTATTTGTCGGGAAGCGGAGGGATCGGGTATATCTTTATTTATCGATGCAGAAGAAAGTTGGATCCAGGATCCAATAGATGGCTTCGCTACTTATCTAATGGAAAAGTATAACCGGAACAGAGTAGTGGTTAGCAATACAGTTCAATTATACAGAAAAGGTAAGCTGGCGTACCTGAAGGATTCGTATAAGGCTGCACTCGATAAAGGATATATCTATGGTGTTAAAATTGTAAGGGGTGCGTACATGGTGAAGGAAAGAGCGCGAGCTCGTTCACGCGGACTTGAATCTCCCATTCATGAAACAAAATCAGAAACGGATAAGGATTATAATCTGGCCCTGGAATTTTGCCTTAGTAATATTGATAAGATATTCTTGTATACCGCCACTCATAATGAGGAAAGCTGCCGCATTCAGATAAAGTTAATGAATGAACGTGGCATTGATAAAGCTCATCCAAATGTATATTTTTCACAATTATATGGGATGGGTGACCACCTGAGTAATAATCTTGCTAACAAAGGGTATAATGTGGCGAAGTTCATACCATACGGCCCGATTAGAGAAGTAATTCCTTATCTCATCAGACGCGCCAACGAGAATACTGCTATGAAAGGTCAAATGAGCCGGGAACTTAAGATGATAGGCGCCGAACTACGGAGGAGAAAAACCGCGGTTAGATGATTAGATGCAGGTAATGGTTTGCGAAGACAAGGAGCAGCAAAGAAGTTGCGAGTATCTCCGCCAATAGATGGCTTCTCAATTCACCGAAATAGTACCCCAATAATATCGATACCGGGATTGCCAAAAGAATGTAGTGAGTCATTTTGTAATCGGGTTGTATCAAAATTGAAAGGATGCTAATGATCAGAGACCAAAAGACTATAACAAAGTAGTTTCTGATCTGCACAACACTTCTCAGGAAGCTAGCTTGAACCATAAAACTTGCCAGCAGCACAAGCAATAATACCAACCCGGCAGAAGCCAGCATTATCGCATTGTATCTTAGCTCAAAAGTACTCAGTCGAATCTGATCGGTGATGTGATATTCGATAAAGAGTGGTAGTTGATCAGTCAAAAAGAAATAAGTACCGACTAAGAAATGAGGGATGATAATTCCGGATAAGCCAATTATCCATTCGCGCCAAACAAATGTGCGCAACAGTGCGATGATCACAAAAAAGTGGAGAAAAAAGAATATACTCGGTAAATAGAATAACGAAGCAATACTCAGCAGTATTCCTGTATCAAAGATTTGAACCAGGGGCCTTTCTTTTTTTGAGATGACGAACAATTTCTCAAGGGCAAAGAGCAGGAAGGTATTAGCAATCAAAACTTCATTTAGAGTTACAAACTCGGCAAACAGGGACATCAGAATAACATAGAAGAACGCGGGCAGATAGCTGCTTCCGTGAAAGAACTTATGTTTTATTATTATTTGATTCAGAATAAGTGCCTGAAAAAATATCAGGAGGATAGAAAATGTTTGGAATAGAACATGCATATAGGAGCTGATGAACGTGTTATGTCCCACATAATTGAACAGACTCAATAACCATATAAAAAATGGAGCTGATGTAGGATTTGGCAGTTCGGCATCGGCCATGAAACCGTTTAGCTGCAAGGAAACAATGAGAAGAAACAGAAGTATAAGTGAAAAAGGCTGGTTATGTCTAAATAGTCTGATCAAATCTTGGAACTAGTATTGCAATTTTACTAAGCGTAGATTACTTCTGTAAATACTGGGTATGAGGATTTCGTCTTCACCTAACTGCATTGATAATCCGGTTGCAATGATATCTTTAAATAGATTTCTAACGTTGATTTCACCCTTATTACTTATTGAATATTGAACTACATTATTGTTTCGTGAAATATCGTCATTAAATATCAGAAAGATCCGATCTCTGCGGATACTCAGGCTATAGGAAGTATAATAACCATCATTTTCACGAGACACCTGTCGTTTTTTTACCACTTTGTTCCAATGCACTGACCCATCCGGGTTTATTGAAAATATCAAAATGTCATTGTAATGGTAATAGGTTATGGTATTGGTGGTATAAGTATTATAAACATTTGGAGCATTGTAAGGCTTATTGATCTCATACTCTGATTCTGCAATAAGTATTATCCCACCGTCATCACGAAGTACCATGTCTTTTATAGTGAAATCATTAATTTCTCCGTTATGTGCACTGATGCGTTCTGCAACCAATTTTACAAGAAAAGCGGAATCAATTTTTTGATAAGCCAGGGGCAATAATTTACTCGTTTCGAGATCCACGCAAAGATTGAAAGTTCCGGTGATACTATAAAATGAATTGTCCGAATAGAATCCACCAACCGATACTTTTTTATTAAGATTGTCGATATTTAGTTTGACCGAGGAAACATACTTCTCTCCAAGATTAAGATCATAATTATTGGTAATATCTTGCTCGATCAGGTATTCGTAAAGAAAAAACTGCTTTCGGAATGGATTAGACTTTTTAAGTTTGGTATTTCGATATCTGATTAAAAAATAACTGTTGCCATTATTATCCAACACAAAATTCTCAATGCGCCAGGTGCTTTTTTTGAAAGGAATCCTAATCTCCTTCTCGCCGATGCGTTGTAGATTGGTAGTAAATACGTGACACAGTAGCGTTCTGGTATTTTCCGGTTTTTCATTCGGACGCTTCAGATAGCACAAGATCTTTGTACGATCTTTTGATAACTTGACGCGCATACGGGGGTCAACCTGTCGGCTATCAACATCCAGCTCCCCAATTTTAACAGGTTTCGACGGACGTCCATCAAAACTCAACTTCCGTGCATAATAAGACCTGATATAATCCTCCCCAACCGTGGAATAAATCATTATCATAGTGTCTTTAGGCAGAATTATTTCTTCAAGACGAACACTCTTTCCTTCCAATATCAACGGTTTGATCCATTCTTGTTTCATGTTCACATCATATAATGCTATGAAATGTTCTTTGCTTCCGAATATATGAATCAAATAACCCTGGTTGCTCTTTCCAATTATCTCAACCGCCCCTGTTTTCTTGCTCAATTTATGAACAGGAGACCAGCTAATATTTTGAGCAAATACGCCTTCACTTAAAAAAGAGAAAAGGAGTAAAATGAAGAGTGCTTTATAAATTCGATTATGCACGAAGGTTTTCATTTAGACATATAAATATACCAAAAACTCAACTTAGATCATCTTCCGGAACGGGGATCAAACGCATCGGTAAGGCCATCACCTATGAGATTAAACATGGTAACCGTTAAAAAGATTGCTATTCCCGGAAATAATGCGAGCCACCAAGCACCTGTTGTACTGCGTGCTGCTGCAAGCAAAGATCCCCAGGTGACCGTTTCCGTAATGCCTATTCCTAAAAACGATAAAGTTGATTCGATAAGTATAGCAACTGCGATGCCAAAGGCTAATGAAATGATGACCGGTGAGATGGAATTTGGCAATGCGTGATGAAAAAACATTCGGCTTGAAGAAAAACCTAAGGCTTTTGCAGCTTCAATGTATTCTAATGTTCTTGTCTTCAATAACTCAGCACGAACAAACCTGGCAATGCCTGTCCATGAGGTTAATCCTATGACTACCATTACCAGGAATATGGATGGTTTGGCAATAGTTACGAGAGCCATGATGAATATGAGTGTGGGAACTGTTACAAATAACTCTATGATCCTGGAAATAATAAGATCCATAGGGATGGTAATTTTCTTTGACAAAACCGGTATTTTTTTCAATGGAAGAGCCAGCAAGTTTGCCGCTAACATAATCATCAAGAAAATTAAAATACTAAGTAGTAGCTGTCCTAAAAAACTAATAATGGAGTTGGCAAGCGCATCGGCTAAAGCATATTGCCTTAAGACAAAAGCATAAAATAAAGCGATGAGGAAAAATACGAGATTACTGAACAGCCGGGCTCTTGAAAGTTTGAATTTATCATCACCATAAAATCCTGCCAATCCGCCAAAAAATAAGCCGATTAACATTGCAAATGCCATGGCAATAATACCCACGGAGAGAGCAATTCTTGTTCCATGAATCAGCCCTGACAGGGTGTCTCTTCCCAGCTCATCCGTTCCCAACCAATGCCTCCACCAGTTTGACTTAATTGATTGGGTTTCCCAGGGCCCTACAGAATGAACATTATTATAGTCGAGCTCATAGGGCATGTACCTGACCAAGGGCCAAATAGCGAAATCATATTCTATCTCTTTCCACTGAACATCATGGTAACCTTCCGGCCATTCTGAAATTCCAAGAGCCACACCATATTTTAACATTATTGGTGATGTGAGATGATCATCAAATTTGGCGATGATCGGCTTATCGTAAGCTATAAAATCGGCCAGGAGAGCGATGAGCGTGAGTACAAGTATAAAATACGCTCCCATCAGAGCCAACTTGTTTCTTCGAAATCTGGTTAAAACCCTATTTCTGGAGAAGAGCTTCTTGCGTGTCTTTTTCTTGTCCTTCATACCTGACATACTATTCAGAGGTAATTTTCGGTTTAGTGCGAGCCAGGCTGATCCTTGGATCCGCCAACACATAAAGAATATCACCAACGAGATAGCCAATACCTGTTAGAAAAGCTGAAAACATTACAACCGCGAAAATGATCGGATAATTTTGCGATAATATGGAATCAAAAAATAATTTTCCCATACCGGGAATGGAAAATATAATTTCCAGCACCACTGAGCCGGCAATCATCATGGGAAAAACATTGGCAATCAATGTGATGATGGGAAGTAATGCATTTCTAAACGAGTGACTCCATAATACTCTTCTTTCATTTAAACCTTTGGCCCGAGCCGTTCTGATATAATCCTGATTCAAAACATTTATCATGCCTCCTCTCATTTGTCGGGACAAGAACGCAAGGGCGGGATATACCCAACAGATCAGCGGAAGTATCAGGTGTAAAGCAGTTTCGGAAATTCTTTGTCCAATGCTCATGCTATCCGTGATCTCACCCAATCCGTATGGCGGGAACCAGCAGAGATAATCACCGCAAGCCAGAAACGCAATGAGCATGGTTGCAATCCAGAAATTAGGCAGGGAATATAATGTGAAGAGCGTGGTTGAAATAAGCGAATCCTGAAACTTTCCTTTTTTGGCTGCTGAGCGTACCCCAAGAGGAATTGAAATTAAATAAGTAAGGAACATTGCCAGGATGCTGATCAGCAATGTGACTTTTACCCGTCCCCAAATAATGCTGCTCACCGGCCGGCCATCCTGGTATGATATTCCCATATTGCCACTGAGAAATCTGGTTATCCATTTATGGTATTGATTTTTAAAACCGTGGAAATGAATCGTGGGAATAAACCGTTTTATAGATTTACCTTTTCTAAGAATGGTAAAATATTTGTCTTGAACCTGCTCGAAGGAATTCTTCAGTTTCTCTTGATGAGCGCCGAAAAGTACTGACTCATTTTGTTCTGTTTCAATACTGTAAAGAATTATATTAATAAGCTCGAAGAATCGAACTATGTCTACCTGGTTATTGCTGATGAGTAATTCATCGACCGCTCGCTTTAGCATTATTAGTTCATCTGCCTTTACTCCGGAGTCAATCAGTGATTCAATTTGAGATTTGAAATAAATTACGCTGTGATAATATGCCTCGATACTTCCCCAAGTACCATAATAGTATGCTAGCTTCTTTAAATTCTTTCGATGACTTTGAACCGGAAGCCTGTACAGCGTATCACTTACGGCAAGTGTAGCGAGAGAAAAGTAAAAGACCGGGAGATCCAGTCCCAGTTTATGTCTCAACCGTATATATTCAGCTTGCCGTAAAGCATTATCTGCCCGCAAAACCATGCTTTCCTCATCACCAGCCAACATCGTTTCCACCGGGTCACCGGGTGTGCTGACGCTGAGAAAAAACGTAACCAGGGAGATTGCAAATAAGGTTGGAATGAAGATCAATACCCGCCTGAAAATGTATTTGAACATAAAAGCTCCTATTCGCTGATGTGGTCTTCCACCAGATTAAAGCTTGGTTCCCAATAACCAGGGTTCATAATTGAAGGTTCGGCATTGGTAAATTTATTGCTGATCGTTATTCGTTCGTTTGAAACGTACAGGAAAATAAAAGGTACCTCATCGTGGATGATATATTGAAGCTGTTTGAAAAGATCTGCCCTTTTCTTGCCATCCAATTCCGATCTTAAACCATCAATCAAGGCATCAGACTCAACGTTACCAAACCCTACTCGATTATCACCCGCATTGTATGAATCAGTATGCCAGTGTTGCTTTGGATCACCGCCAACGGGAGAGGCTCCAATTCCCGAGCAAAACATATCGAAGTTGTGTTTTTTGGTATTCTCTCTGAAATTGTTGGATTCCTGTGAAATCAGATTTACTTTAATTTTTACCTTCCTTGCCTCGTCCTGAAAAATCAACCCTATTTGTTCTTTTTGCACGCTTCCTGTATTGTACAGAAAATCAATTATTAGTTCCGTATGATTTCCATTTATTACTTTATCCAAGATACCGTCATTATTGGTGTCGGCCCATCCCGCTTCACTGAGTAATTGTTTAGATTTATCGAGGCTATAACTATAGGGAGTGATAGTATCATTATAAATATCCTTCAGGATGGGATGAACAAACCCAATGGTGGGATCAGCCAAACCATACATAACCGTATTGATCACTTTATCGATATCGATAAGATGTGCCAGGGCCTTTCTAACCCTTTTATCAGTAAATTTTGGGTCCTGCATATTTATACCGATATAATAGTAGGCCAGGTACATGGGGGAATGAACATTAAAACGTTCGAGAAACTTTTCATTTTCGCTGAGTTCAATAAAATCCTTCACAGGTATACCATTCATTACATCTAACTTATCCCCTTTCATCGCGACAATTGCTGTGGTCATATCGGTAATCACTTCGTAAACCAATTCTGATGGATTTGCCTCAAACCAACTGTTCACTCCTTTAAGTTGATCGCCCCACCAATTATCTTTCTTACGCAGTTTTACTCTTTCGTCGGTCTGCCATTCGACCATTTCATATGCGCCTGAACCCGAAATTATTGCCGGATCGCGACCAAATTCGCTTGAGTTAAAGTCGTTTGCAAACTCTATGATCTTTTCGTTCTCTGCAAGTTCATCTCCGCCTTCGTTGAGTTGCTTGATCGAAAAACCATCCATGAGGTCTTTTTTATCAAAAATATATTTTGGAATAACCAAAAAATCACCACTTGCTATTTCAGCGAGGAAGTATTTGGTGTTGCTCACAAGCGTTAGCTTCTTAGGATTATCATCATAAAAGATCACTTCTTCTATGAAATCGAATATGGGTCGTATACGGTGACAATCGACCTGGGGATTCTTGATCGCTTTCAAACTAAACTCCACATCTTTAGCAGTTACATCTTCTCCATTGCTCCACTTTGCCTCAGGCCGGATCTCGTAAGTAAACCATACAGTTGTATCGTTAATTACCTGATACTCTGCCCTTGCCGTGGCAAGTACAGGGATAATTTCTAAGGTTTTATAATCAATATTGATAAGCTGCTGAAACATTTGGTTATCGATCTTCGCAGAAGTAGCGCTCGTCTTATTATATGGATTTAAAGTGCCGGGGTCCGCAATGATATGCACTA
Source organism: Bacteroidota bacterium (assembly GCA_022573915.1). Taxonomy (GTDB): domain Bacteria; phylum Bacteroidota; class Bacteroidia; order Chitinophagales; family JACZTA01; genus JACZTA01. The sequence continues at coordinate 19,173 of JACZTA010000011.1, forward strand.
TAACTTTGTACTCTTTAATTTCCGGTGCCAGGTTTTCTTCTTCTGTCTGATTTGAATCACAACCGCTGCATACTATTACCAGGACGAGAATAATCGTAGATAAACAATGTTTAAATCTCATTTGAATATTGTTTCTAATAATTAAAGTTTGATTTGAGACAATTAAAGTAATAATATAAATAAAAATTAGCCGTGAATTTTATCAACAATAGGATTAATGCGGACACAATGTTTATTGAGTAATTGCTCTAGCTTTGCACCAAATAAATGAATTCAACTAATAAGGGCATTTCGAATTGGATCATTTTGACGTGTATAATGATCTATGCGCTTATGATCATAGGCGCTATCACCAGGCTAACGGATTCCGGATTATCGATCGTTGAATGGGACCTGATCATGGGAACCATCCCACCTCTTAGCCATAACGACTGGTCAGATCTCTTTGACAAGTACAAAGAATTTCCGCAGTATGAGTTGAGCAACGAAAGCACAACACTTTCAGGATTTAAGTCCATATTCTGGTGGGAATATATCCATCGCCTGTTAGGTAGAATGATAGGTGCAGTGTTGATCATTCAGTTTATTGTTTTCCTTATCAGAAAAAAGTTGTCGCGGGCCATGATCAAAAAATATATCGTCGCCATTATATTATTGGGGATAGTTGGTACCTGGGGATGGTTTATGGTGATGAGCGGATTGATAGACCGGCCATCCGTTAGCCCATATCGGTTAACCGTACACCTACTTCTTGCATCATCTCTTCTCTTGTTTTTATTTTGGTTTGCCATGGAATTACGAGATGTGCAAAGAGGTTTTCAAAATAATGCATTGCGTAAACTAGCGCTATGGATTACAGCCCTTTTAGTACTTCAGTTTTTTTATGGCGGGTTTATGTCGGGATTGAAGGCGGCTTCATTTTTCCCTACTTATCCCCTCATGCAGGGTGCTCTAATCCCTGATTCGATTATGAAGGACACACCAAAGTGGAGGAATCTTTTCGAAAACCCCGCAATGGTGCAGCTAATTCACCGAACCTTACCGTTGATCATAGGGGTGTTCATAATAGTATTTCGTTTTAGGATCACGAGATTGATCGATGATGCCGGAGTGGTATTGGGGATATCTGCAAACTTACTTTTGGTAATATTTTTGATTCAATTCATCCTGGGTATTGTAACCCTTTTATCTGCCAGAACAGGGATTTCGATCAATTTGGCAGTAGCTCATCAAGCTGTGGCTTTATTATTATTATTGACAGCCGTTTCAATAAACTACCGTTTTAGTAAGAGCTAAGCTTCGATCAACTTTTTATAATATCGCATTAGCACCAATGCGGACAGGAAACAAAATATTCCGAACACCATAAATGTATTGGCAACTTTTGCACCATCACTGAAGAATGGTAATACGAAAAGTGTGACGAATGACAATCTTATCAAAACGTTGATTACCTGAAATACGCTGGACACTCTGCCAATTACATTATTGGGTATGTGATTGAAGAGATAGGTTACACGCATCACACGCGTTCCCGCGTTGGTGATACCCAGGATACAAATTATAAGATAGTAGATCCAGATGTTATGATTATAGGTGTTTAATACCATTACACCACAGGTTAAAAACATCATCAGGATGATTGCCGATATCGCATTCATTTTCCTGAATATCCAAACTATGAATATGCCTGTCAGCACTGCTCCTCCGGAAAAGAACAATTCGCTTGCTCCATAAACACTGGGCCCTTTTTGCAAGAAGTCGCCGATGAAAGAAGGGAGTAATAGGAAATGTGCAACCAGTACTATTACAAAAATTGAATAAGACACATTCCCAAAGATGAACAGGACAGGTTTCTGTCTTAAAAAGTTAACACCGGTTATTAAACGTTCCTTTATAGATCCTGATTCTTTGGTGCGTTCAGAAATGGCCGTATATTTTATGAATGTAAAAAGCAACATCGCCACAAAATAAGTGATCCCGTCAAGCAGGAATATTTCGTGCAATTCCCATTTCTTTATTGTGAATGGTAATTGGAAATTAAATCCGAATAGATCTATATTTTTGTCGGGGCTGCCCACAAATAACAGGATTGCGACGGCTCCTGCCAGGGCGGAGGTTGCCTGACCTTGAATTTCGAGATAGGACGTGACCTTTCCATAATCTTTCTTTTCGGTTATTTCTTGTGCAAACGCATATAGGTTTGGGTAATGAATAGTAAAATAAAAGAAGGTACTTGCAAAGACCAGCGCAACTAACACAGACGGAACATGGCCAACGGCAAAACCTATAATGGCTATAGTCGTTAATAGTACACCACCGCTAAATGTGATTCCCAGCATCACAGATTTTCTATTATATTTATCGACCAGAATTCCGGAGTACAAACCCCAGAACATACCGACTAGTGTGACGGCAAAATATATATACATGAATGTGTCCGGGGACTTGACTCCATTAATTGTAAACTCATTGAGGAAATACCAGGGGATGGCGAGCATACTGATTCCCTGTGCAAATCCGGAGATCGAGTTGGCGGTAAAAAGCAGATATAATGTCGATTTGTTTTTCAAAGAAATGATCAGTTTTCCATGAAGCCCCGCAAGGTAAATAAAGTTTTGACTAAGAATGAGGCGTTGGCGAAGGCGATGAACTATTGCGCTTACCAGGAGAGGTGTGAAAAGGAGGTGAGAGAACGTCTGGCGGTATGGGAAGTAAATCCCGGATTCATTACTATTATTCTTAAAGAACTGCAAGAGGATAAATTTCTTAACGAGCAACGGTTTGCAAGGATATTTGCGGAGAGTAAATTCCGGCAGAAGAAATGGGGCAAGCTGAAGATCGAAAATGAGTTGGTTAAAAAGGGGATAGATAGTAAGAAGATAGCTAAGGGGCTGAGGGAGATCGACGGCAAGGAATATGAGAACACACTTCGTAAGTTGATTTCAGAAAAGGTCAAAATGTTAAAAGTGAAAAGTGGATCCAAGTCTGAAGACTTGAACCAGTTTGAGTTAAGTGGCAAAGTGGCGAGTTTTGTAATTGGGAAGGGATATGAGCCGGAGTTGGTGTGGCAATTGATTAAAAGGCTTGCAAATTGAAATTTGCAATTTTCAAATTGCAATTTGAAAAGAAAGCAACGTAGACACTGACCTTCGAATCACCAGCATCATATAATAAGTTTGCGTGATTTCATTTGGGTGCACCACAACTACAACCCCAATCTGTTATTTTTTGTTAAACACCCTCAATTTTCGAACTTTCAAACCATAATAACCGTTCTGGGTTTACCGTTTCAAGTAAAATCTGTAAATTTGCGCTCTCATTTTTCACCTAAACCCTAGCCAATGAAGTTTGGTGTTGTAGTATTTCCCGGGTCAAATTGCGACGATGACATTATCTATGTCTTGGAATCGGTTCTGGATCAAGAAGTAATTCCCTTATGGCATAAGTCTGAGGAGCTAACTGAGTTTGAAATCGATGACTGGATTATTTTACCCGGTGGCTTTGCTCATGGCGACTATCTCCGTGCAGGTGCTATTGCTCGATTTTCTCCGATCATGAATGAGGTCATAGAATTTGCCAATCGAGGTGGCAATTTAATGGGAATCTGTAACGGCTTTCAGATTCTGTGTGAGGCAGGATTATTACCCGGGGTTCTTCTACCAAATATTGGCCAGAATTTTATTTGCAAGAATATCTTTATAAAGTCTGAGACCAGTAATAGCAAACTCACCAAAAAAATAAACTCGACAAAGCCTTTAAAGATTCCGATTGCTCATGCAGAGGGCAGATATTTCGCCAAGGATGAGGATCTGGTAATTATGAAAGATAATGACATGGTACTTTTTAGATATTGCAATGATATTGGAAATGTAAACAAGGCGTCAAATCCTAATGGATCCGTGGATAATATAGCGGGTATTTGCAATATTCAGAGAAACGTTTTCGGACTCATGCCACATCCTGAGCGAGCCGCTGAAGAAGCACTCGGTAACAAGGATGGTGAACTACTTTTTAAATCTATAATATCAGCGACTAAAGAAGAGTATGTTATTTAACTAAACTGCTAATTATATAGTTTACGCAACTACAGTTATGAAAAAAGTCGCGCTTTTATTTCTCATCAGTTTTCTGGCATTGGGTGCGGTTGCCCAAATACTGAACCCAGCCAAATGGACCTTGAAAATTGAAGACCTGGGGAACAATGAATACAACCTGATATTTAACGCAGCCATAGATGACGGCTGGCACGTGTACTCACAGTTTCTTGAAAGCGACGAGGGGCCTGTAGCCACTTCTTTCTCTTTTGAAGAAAGCAGTAAATACAGCACCCTTGGAAAAGTCAACGAATCAGGAAATATTCATACGGAATTTGACTCTGTTTTTGAAATGAACCTGACATGGTTTGAAGAGAATGGAATTCTTACTCAAAAGATCAAACTCAATGCCGATTCTATAAAGATCGTCGGTTATTTTGAATTTATGGTTTGCGACGATCGTCAATGTCTCGCACCCGAGATTGTAGATTTTGAAATAAACTTTCCAAAAGATCTTGATAAAGTAGCATATCTAAACATTCCGGAACCAGTTAAAATTCTGCATCCAGTTAAATGGACTTTAAAGGTTGAGGATCTCGGGAGCTCAGAATATAACCTAATTTTCAACGCAGAGATAGATGAGGGCTGGCATGTTTATTCGCAGTATCTGGAAAACGATGACGGACCTGTTGCGACTTCTTTCGTTTTTGAAGAAAGCGATGATTACGTTAGGATAGGAAAAGTTATCGAAACAGGAAATGTGATCAACTCATTTGACAGTGTGTTTGAAATGAAAGTGACTTGGGTTGAGGAGAATGGGAATTTCACTCAAAAGATCAAATTGAGTGAGGACGAGGTTACTATCAAAGGTCATTTTGAATTTATGACCTGCGACGACCGGCAATGCATTGCCCCGGAATTTGTGGATTTTGAAGTTAATCTACCCGCAGATCTTGATAAGATAGCGTACTTAAATATTCCGGAAGAAATTACAATAAAACCTCTTGAACCTCCGAAACCTCTTTGGGGGATTTTTCTAGCGGGATTTTTAGGAGGGTTATTGGCGTTAATAACTCCTTGTGTCTTGCCAATGATCCCGTTGACGGTCGGGTTTTTTACGAAACAGAGCAATACAAAATCCAAAGGAATTATTAATTCCATAATATATAGTTTGTCTATAATTGTCATCTATGTGTTCTTAGGTTTTGGTGTTACAGTATTATTGGGATCATCATCGGCCATTAATACCATTGCAACGAATCCCATTTATAATTTAATTTTCTTTATCGTCTTCCTGTTATTTGCTATATCCTTTTTTGGAGTATTCGAGATCTCATTACCCAGTTCATGGACTACTAAGGTTGATGCCGCATCTCAAAAGGGTGGCTTGATTGGCATTTTCTTTATGGCATTTACCTTGGCTTTGGTCTCCTTTTCTTGCACAGGCCCGATAATCGGAACCTTGTTGGTGAAAGCCGCCGAAGGAAGTAGTACCGGCCCAATAATTGGTATGACCGGTTTTGCCCTGGCGTTGGCGATTCCATTTGGTTTATTCTCCGCATTTCCACGCTGGCTAAATACTTTGCCTAAGTCAGGCGGTTGGTTAACCTCAGTTAAAGTGGTTCTAGGTTTTGCAGAACTTGCTTTGGCACTGAAGTTCTTGTCTAACGCCGATCTCGTCTTGCAGTTAGGCTTCCTGAAGAGAGAAATTTTCCTGATCATTTGGATTTTGATTGCAGTGGCAATGTCAGCCTATCTTTTTGGATTGATAAAATTTCCGCATGACAGCCCAATCAAAAAATTAAGTTTCCCAAGGATAGGATTTGCTGTGCTAACCTTGGCATTTGCAGTTTATCTTGTACCCGGTACTTTTTGTAAACCGCTATCACTAGTTAGTGGATTTCCTCCACCGGATTTTTATAGTTATCAATGTGCTGGAGAATGTCCTCATGATATTGCTTGTTTTCGCGATTACGATGAAGGAGTAGCTTACGCCCAAAAAGTCGGTAAACCTATTATGTTAGATTTTACTGGATGGGCGTGTGTAAATTGTAGGAAAATGGAAGAAAACGTGTGGGTGAAACCTGAGGTTTTGGCAAAGATCAGAGAAGATTATGTTCTCATATCCTTATATGTGGACGAGCGAACAGCACTACCTGCAAGTGAAAGGATCTCCAAATACACGGGCAAGGAAATAAAAACGGTTGGAAAGAAATGGCATGACTTTCAAAAAGCAATATATGGTATCAATTCGCAACCATATTATGTGCTTCTCGATCATAAGGAGAAACTTCTTAATCAACCTGTCGCATACACACCCAGTGTGAACAAATACCTTGAGTTCCTTGTGGAAGGATTAGAGGAATTTGAAAAGCGAAAATCCATTTAACGAAACTTCTTTGTCATTCACCTTAAAATTTAGTACTTTTAAACACGAAAGGGAAGAGTTTGTCTGATTATTCGAGTTTTAAGCATAAGTTAAGTTCAAAAATAAGATTCATATTCCTTTGGATTTATAGTGTTGGTTGCTACCTTGTGAACAGGAATCAATGATCACTCCTCGACTCTTTATATTTAAATGATATGAACTTTAGTACGACAGCGGTTTTCATCAAATGCAAGAGAACTTTCTTGTTTGTATTTCTATGTACAATTTTGATGTTCGGACCAAACAGCTCTGCTTTTGCACAAAAAGTAGACAAAAATACCCCCGTTAAAAAAGAGGTTAAAAATGAAAATGGTAAGGTTGTCAATACTCCTTTCTTATACCCCTATGATATAACAAAGAATAAAACCTACCTGGATTCTGTAAAGGCCAGCAAGAAGGTTATACTGTTTGATCCAAATCATCCGGGTAATAAAACTATTGAGGAAGGCCGGCAACAAGCTTTATGAAGAGGTCGTCTCTCAATACGCAAGCCGACATAGGGTGAAACCCGGCATCACCGGTTGGGCGCAGGTCAGTGGATGGCGAGGGGAGACCGATAATGAAGAAAAAATTCAACGGCGCCTTGAACACGACCTCTATTATATCGAAAATTGGTCGTTGCTGTTCGATCTACAAATCATCCTCCGCACGGTATGGATTTTATTCAAGAGAGAAAACTCTTACTAGTGCAGATGTCGATGAGCGCCCCACCAACCGCTACCGAAAATTCTTCCGCGGCCGCAATCTACCTTTCCGATTTTGTGACCGGGCGAATAACGGGTGGGCATCAGAGCGAC
>JACZTA010000202.1 GCA_022573915.1 Bacteroidota bacterium
AGTTAGTAACCTATAGAGTAGATAGACTTCGATCATCATTTGATTGTGATTGGCGGGGATGCCTAGACCGTATGGCAAAAATTGGAAGAAATAGCCCTTGTCCATGTGGTAGCGGGACCAAGTACAAGAAGTGCTGCTTGGATATGAAGAAACCCGATAATCGACCAGCAAGAAAAATTATGCCTCCCAAGGGTATCAATACGACATAGCCAATCTCTGATGCCATATTGGAAAGCACGCCGGCAAAAACGATAACAAACGTGAGCAGCCTTTCAGGAGCTTTAATGATCATCAAGCGCAATCCGGCACTCATCAATCCGGTACTTTCCGCCACACCAATACCCAATAATGCGACCAGGACGGTTCCCAGGGGAGCAAAACCTGTAAAGTTGGTAACCAGATTTAAAATGATCCTGTGCAATCCCGCAGTGTTCATCAGGTTAACCGTTTCAACAATTTCTCCCGTACCGGGATGCTCAACAGAAATGTGCAGCTGACTAAATACCCAGGAAGCGACAACCACCAAGGCAGCCATGATCGCAAACAGCGTCGCCGGATGAGGAAGTGCGTTTCCGCCCGTTTCAACAATCTTTAGAAAACGATTGACAAATGATTTAGCCATTTGGAGATTTTAATCGCTCAAACATAAGAAAGTTTAATGAAAATTTCGCAGGAGATGATTAGAGATGGGGAAACTTGTTCAAAGTTCGAGGTTCAATGTTCAAGGTCCAAAGTATCGGCTAAAAGTTTTAAATCGCTTAAAGTCAAGGAAATATTTTTAGAATTATTAAAACTTTGGTGAATATCTCTGAAAATTGTAAAAATTTTTAAAATCCTGAAAAAGTCCAAAATTTCGACTTATGTAATCAAAATAAATCCTTTGGTTGACATAGACTTTAAGCGCCTGATTATTAATCGCTTAGAGGGGCTTATTTGAAGTCTTTATGCTCGGGGTAGGTAGAATTTGTTATTAAGAACGTACGAAATATCTTGGGTTCAAGCATAGAGAGGATCATTATGGCAATAGCAACGTTTATATGGTGAGCGAGTGTAGGTAATTAGGTTCACCAGTTCTATTTAACATAATATATATTATACGGCATATATAGAAGAATTATTTTAATATCTTTGTTTCGTTCTCGCGCCTTGCGCTGCTCAAAACAAATGATATACGTTTGCTCACAAAGTACAAAGCGCAAGAGAAAACCTTTACGCTTCGCTCTCAATGTTTTACGCTTTGTACTTTGTGAGCAACCTTAAAATATTATATATGCCCTATAATAACCATTATGATTAAATAGAACGTGTTAAAAGATTACATCTTAATATTTAGGATTCTTCACTACTTTATAAGAAATAAAGGCACGTTACTTCGTGAAGATTTAACAGAGAATAAATTACATGATCTTCAACACGAACAATATAATTTTATCATAGATAAATTATTGAAATTCAGACTTATTGAGGAGTATGATTACACAAAAGGCGAAGGGCAAGGCTTAACAATTACAAAACTTGGCGCACGTTGGTATAGGTTTGATTATTATGGTAGACCTGTTTTATTTTCTCTCATAGGGATTATAGGCTTTAAAGTAATAAATGCGCTATTAAGCATCCTATCATAAAATAAATAAATTCCGATAAACCTTGTTTCTTCTTGAAGAAGTTGCGAACACAACCTAAGTAACATAATGTGTGGGCATTATACGGCATTTTACATGTTTTGAACCTAGATGTCGGAAAGTATTCAGATATGCATAATTGAACCATTAACCTATTATTTAACCTGATCTACTTTTTTCTCAAAATAACCCAGAAAGATTTGGTGCTTCCTTTCGTAATACATCTCTGAGGAAACACCTCGATAAAGAAAATTGAAGAATTCCAAAGCTTGTTTATGACTAGTGTATCTTATGAAGTGTGCATTCTTCTGGGATTTATAGCCACCATAAATTCTTCTTAGGGGAAATCCTGCATCTCTTAGTTTGTAGTTCAATGCCTCGATAAAGTCATAAGAACCTGATAGCAATGTAATTCTAATAAATTTTTTGTTGGCTAGATAAACGGAACCATCGCCATCAAAAAATCCGTGTACAAAGTGACTTAAATAATCAGTTGGTATTTCAGGAAACTTCATGCTTAAACTCTTTTTTGGTGTAACTCCAAGTCTTCTCAAGTCATTAGCTAAATCATTATTTCCAATACTAAAATAATATAGCTCTCCGGCAGTTATATTTTCAAGGACTCTCCTTTTCCGGAATCGAATTTTTGCATCGCACTTCATCAATTTCAGCATCTTCTCTACAAGTTCTTTATCCTTTTGAGCAAACGACAAGACTCCCATTTCGTAACCTGATCTAGTTTTACGCAAATGTAAATTACCATCCGTATAAATCAAACCCAGGACATAAGCCATTTCAGCAGACCATTCCTTAAAGAAATTTTTATTGTACCTGATCTTTTGAAAAACAACTTCTTCTTCATTTCCAAACTCGTCAATTCACGTCGTATGGATTTTTCCTCTGTCCAACGCAATGGTTCGTACTTCTGTTTTAGATCTTGCATCAATTCCAAACTTCTGTAATTTGTAATGCACATTTACCCTTGTGCACCCCGCTAATTTACCTATGTCAGTTAAAGAGAATTGTTTTTCCACATAAAGCTCATACAGCCTTTCCCTCGTCAAAAACTCATCCGCAACTCCTCTCCTATGTCTTTCAAAGTTTTTATGATTGGCTTCTGTTTTTAGCGTATAGCATCTTCTACACAAGCCTTTTGCTACATGGTTAACTTCTCTTGTCCCACAATTGATACATTTTTCAAACTTCCTGGACCACATATTTCAAAGATAATACTAAGGCGGAAAAAGTTAAGCTTGCCAGCAGACATTTGTTAATATCTGTCAAATTATCGTTCTAATAGTGATCATTATTGCGCTTTTCGCAGGGTTTGGCTCCGCCCTACTCTATTATTCATCCAGGGAAGGATGGGTGGAAGAAAGTGATGATGAATAAATGAAGATGGAGGCTATTTTTATTAAAGACGGGAGTAAGGTCAAAAATAAAGGCGAGTATAGTCGATTTGATCGAAGCGACGGCTCTAAAGGGCTTATATATTGTTGTCCTCAATGCGGGGAGGTTTCAGGTGGAACGGACAAACATAAGTTCAATGACGAAGGAGACTCTGTAACTCCATCTATAATTCATAAGTGCGGTTGGCATGGGTATTTAGAGAATAATGTATTCGTAGGGGAATGAAGCAATTTAGACAAGCATTAGAGATACTGTGGAGGCTAGCCCTGATGGCTTACTTCGTTTTCTCGATTATTCAGCTCTCGCGTATCTCAGATGCAATCGATCAACTTGTTCAATGTCAATGCGGTTGATCATACCATACTTGGAGTTAAAAGATCAAGGTTCTATAAATTCTGAATATAAAAATGTGATTAACCAATAATAGGCAATTCCAATAGAAACCAATTTAGTCCAGTAGAACAAGTGTATAATTGCAGGCAATAATCTTGGTGGAGTAATCTCTGATTCAAGAGTTATTTTCTTCCTACTTAATTGATTTTGCTTGAATTTCCAATAGCCTATCCATATCAGACCACCTGATACATATTGAAGTAAATCGAGACCAAGAGTAATAACTAGCAAAATTAAGGGAGCAATCAAAGGAGTGGGAATAGAGGTGCTTTCGTGAGTGGTTGTTCTAAAAATCCAAACTATTGCTATACCCGCAAACGCAAGGTTCCGACTTATATCACTGGTCTTTCTTGTGTAATATTCATATCGTTCTAGGTAAGACTCAAGCTTTTCTTTATTTTTTTCTCGGCCCGCCATCTCCATCTCTAGTTCCTTTATTTTTTATAGATCCTGTTTTCCCAGTCTGCTTAACTTGGCTAGGCACCTTTTTGGTTGATAACTTCCGGGGAGCAACTTTTTGAATAACATTCCCTGAACCAGCTATTTTTATAGCAACTTTCCCTGAACCAGCTCTCTTTGGAGCAACCCTCTTTGTGGTAGCTCTCTTTGGAGCAACCCTCTTTGTGGTAGCTCTCTTTGGAGCAGCCCTCTTTGTGGTAGCTCTCTTTGGAGCAGCCCTCTTTGTGGTAGCTCTCTTTGGAGCAGCCCTCTTTGTGGTAGCTCTCTTCGGAGTAGCTCTCTTTGGAGTAGCTTTTTTATGTCCTGTTTTTTTCTTCGCCATTGTTGTATTATTAGATTTATCAACTATAGATTAAAAAGCCATTTCAATGTAAGATGCCGTAATAATACCCAATATAATCATATTAAAACCAGATCCGATATTACATGTCGATGTGATACCGACCTTATTTCTTTCTATGTATTATCACCCATTTTGAGAACAATACGGGATACCGCACTGCTGTGATCATAGGAATACACTCAGGTAAACCAACACACCTTCCAACATACCATTTAACATGCCGCTAAGATGTTTTGGAAATTCACGCCCGTTTCCAAAACTTTTAATTTAAGTTCAAATCGGCGGGTACAACATATCGTTTAACATGCTGCCAACATGCTGCAGAGATAACCGAAAACAGGGGTAGGGGGTGTTGTAGGGTGAGTGAATCACGAAAGGAGTTTGTTGACATACGCCCTAAAATCTCTATTCAATCCAATCGAATTCCTTTGATTTTTATGCCTGTGATCAAGGTAGTTGGTCCACTCTCTTAGTTGCCGGCTGTATATATCACTTATTTTACGATTTGAGTCAGTCTGGGATGAAGTCTTTAAAATGTCTATGCGCTTTAAGTTGTGCTTGCATTGATTTATTAGTAAGATAGTGCACGATTCATGGTCTCCTGCATATACACCTAGCTTCATCAGAAAAACCTGTAGTTGTTTATCATCAATAAATAGTTCTATTTCTTTTTTACGCATTACCAGCTTATTATATGCACCACTGATCTGAGGTTTTAGTTTTATCAGAGCATCAAGGTCATTTGTGATTTCAAATTCGATATTTGTATGATCGTCAACAAATAGAGTAAGGGCTTCAAAATAATTAAGCAGAACCCTGCGCCTATCTTGAAAGTTGCTCAGTATGTTTGAGGATTCAATCTGTTTGGCTGATTTGATTGACTCAACTACCTCTGTAATGTGGGCAATACTTTTCTTTGTTGCTTGATCCTTTCCCATTTGAGAAACGTACGAGACAATAAAGTGTGACAGGATAGAGATTAACAAGAATATCAGTAGATGTAGATAACTTAGAGTTATTTCCATTCAATAAAAATAATTCTAATTCGTAAATTTCACCTAATCTACTTACGCACAAAATGTGGATATTTGAACTCAGGCAAATCATTCAAACGTTTTGCCTGGGAAAATTTGGTTATTTCAAAAAAAGAGTATACCGCGTTCTCAAGCCAACGGGTCATTTTACAATGATTGGCTTGATCGTCCTATTTTTGTGCAATACATTTGAATGATTTGCACGGGCATAATATATTGAAAAGCAGAAGGTTACTCCCCCGCCCTGGGGTCGAAATGGCCATATGTTTATATATTATGTTAAATAGAGGTATGGAACACTAATAATCCAAACTTCAGATTAGCCTACCCTAATAATGCAATTTATAATCAAGATTCCAGATCGAAGACATATTACATTGGACTTTAGACCTTGGACAAAGGATGAGTTAATTGAGTTTCTATCGGCTCGAAACCATCGAACTTGTGAGAAATGTTGTTGAACCCAGGTATTATTTATTCAGAATCATCCTCTTCCAACTCCTGCAATCGCCTCCGCATATCAGTGGAATTTGCAAGATCGCCAGTTCTGGCATAGATCTCTTTGAGCGCGATAAGTGTATTTCTATCTTTGGGTTTAATTTCCAGGGCATTCTCCAAAGAAGGAATTGATTTCTTAAACAGGCCATCTGCTTGTCCCTCAATCTTTTCGTAAAGTGACTTTTGCTTTAGAAAATTTATGTCATCCAATTTTTGGATCAGCTCCACTGCTTGGTTATAGTACAATGCACCCAGGTTATAATTGGCATAAAAGTACTTTTCATCGAGCTCTATCGCCGCCATATAATCCGCCTCAGCCTTGTCTGTTTCGCCACGATTCTCGTATAATGTTACCCTGTTGAAATACAATAGTTTATTCTCCGGGTCGAGCTCAATTGCCTCGGTGAGTTTTACGATCAGGATTTCAACATTGCCCTGCATTATGTAGATGTTCAGCTCCTCTGTGATGAGATCAGGATCCTCTTCAAAATAATCCCTGCCCATTTCAACATATTCAAGTGCCTTTGTAGTGTCTCCTTCCTTCATATACATTCTACCCATATAAATATAGATCAGGGGTTCGTTATAATTCATTTCGATCAACTTCTCCAGATAATCTTTCGAGCGTTTATCATCATCCATTTTCGAGGATGCCAGGTAAGAATTATAATACAAACCTGCGCGCGTGATATTTCGTCTCTTAAGCAGGAGTTTGGCATCCATATCGTGTTCAATCTCTACAGGAAATATATCAAAAATCGCCATGTAATTATGTATCGCCTTTTCATATTCTCCTGCCATATATGCCTCGATTCCTGCGTTATAACATCCCACTCCACTTCTCGACATCATATCTTTTGCTATATCTATATGCCGAAGGTTTTTATCTGTAGCAATGCAATTAACGAATGACTTTGCTGCAATGGCTATGGCATCGTCAGAAAGTTTATCAAAACCTGTCGTATCATAATGAATGGCAAAATACACCTGACCCCGGTAGTACCACATCTTAGGGTCGTTATTTGTCTTGTCGTGCAGATGAGCTTTATCAATAGCAGTTTTAGCCTTGTCTAACTCATCGTAATCGAGATAATTCGCTGCCGATTGTACAAGAAACTTTTGCGCAAAAACATTATTCACACAAAACAACAACACGAATAAACATGTGTACGCACAAGTTCCCAGGAGAAGAAAAAGCTTTCTAGTGGTCATTGTAGTTTGATTTAGAAGTTAATTATTCCAGTTCCAGCTCTTTGAGTTTGCTTAGCCCTAGTTTCTCTAACTTCTTCTTTACTACAAATTTATTGCCAACAATCACGATGACCATATT
>JACZTA010000203.1 GCA_022573915.1 Bacteroidota bacterium
GTATACATTGACAGTTAGCATCCCAATCTTAAGATGATATTCTTCAAACTCGCCTGGCGCAACATCTGGAGAAATAAAAGGCGCACGTTTATTACTATTGGTTCTATATTCTTTGCAGTATTCTTTGCCTGCATTATGCGGTCAATACAGCTTGGAGCCTGGAGTAATATGGTCGACAATGTGGTGCGATTTTATACCGGATACGTGCAGGTTCATGGAGATGGTTACTGGGACGAACGAACCCTTAATAAGAGTTTCGAAGAGTCGGATAGCTTACTTAACCTAATTGCTCAAATTCCCAATACGCAGGGTGTTGTTCCGAGGCTCGAATCCTTTGCACTCGCTTCAAACGGTGATCAAACCAAAGGCGTATTGGTAGTAGGTATTTCTCCTGAGCGGGAAAATTTCTTAACTAATGTAAAAGACAAGATCATTGATGGTGAATACCTGGAGGAAAAGGATAAGCAAGTATTGGTATCCAGCGGCTTGGCCGAATATCTTAAGCTAAAGGTTAACGATACATTGGTAATCATTAGCCAGGGATACCATGGAGTGAATGCCGCCGGTAAATATCCGGTGAAAGGTATCATGAAATTTGGCTCTCCCGAATTGAACGCCGGTACTATTTTCCTTCCCTTGTTGGAAGCACAATGGTTTTATGGTGCAGAGGAACGACTTACTTCAATTGCCTTGATTCTGGATGATCCGGATGATGTTTCCGAAGTGGTCGAGCAGCTGAAATTGAAATTGGGCGATGGATTCGAAGTAATGGATTGGAAGCAAATGGTTCCGGAACTGGTTCAGGCAATGGAATTTGATTTGGCGGGAGGTATCCTAATGCTCACCATGCTTTACTCGATTATTTCATTTGGGATCTTTGGAACAATTCTGATGATGACTGCGGAGCGAAAGTATGAATTTGGCGTAATGGTTGCAGTCGGGATGCGAAAAACAAAATTGATGTTCGTCATGTGGCTGGAGATCATCATACTCGGATTGCTTGGAGTCCTGGCTGGATTCTTAGTGAGTTTTCCTCTCATCTACTATTTCCACGTCAATCCGATAGTTATGACCGGTCAAATGGCTGAAGCCTATGAAAGTTTTGGGGTAGAGCCCATCCTCGCTGCTTCAGTCGAGATAGGATTATTTTTCTCGCAGATAGTTGTTGTATTCCTGGTGACCACCCTCATCTCAATTTATCCGTTATGGGTAATTGGCAGACTTAAAATCGTTCAGGCGATGAGAGACTAAATCGCACAGAAAAGAAAGCATGAAGAAGATATTACTCATAGCATGGAGAAACGTTTGGCGCAGCAAGACCAGAAGTTTGACGGTGATGGGTGCCATGGTAGTCGGAATATGGGCATTGATCTTCGTGTTAGCGTTCATGTTCAGTATTAATACGGGGATGCTCAAGAATTCAATTGATTATCAATACTCCCATATACAAATACATTCCACAGAGTATAAAAAAGATCGGGAAATAAAATTTGTAATTCCCCGAGTGCTTGAGTTGGAAAAACAACTATCTGAAGTGGATGGAATACAAGCCTATTCCAGCAGGATATTGAATAATGGAATGCTCGCGACCGCTCATGGTGCAAGAGGAGTGCGGATCATCGCGATGGATCCCAAGCAAGAAAAGCTGGTTACCAAACTTGATAAAAAACTGGTGGAAGGTAGTTTTTTCGAAGGCAGCAAAAAAAACCAGTTGTTGATCAGTGAGAATCTTGCGGACAAAATGAACATGGACATTCGTTCGAGGCCGGTGATAACATTCAAAGGCAAATCCGGAGATGTGGGCGAGAAGTATACCGTCGTTGGAATATTTAATACCGGTTTTGCAAAATTTGATGAGCTGAATGTTTTGGTAAACAGATCTGAATTTGGTAAGTCGATGGAAATGCCGGACGCGGTTCATGAGATCGCCATTTACCTCGAAGATCCTAACAATATTGAAATTGTTCGTGCCGAAGTTCGGGCATTAAATCCGGAGCTGGAAGTTGAAACGTGGAATGAGCTGGCTCCTGAATTAAATCTCATCAATGAGCAGATGTATCTCAACATGTACATCTTCATGGGGATTATTATGCTGGCATTGATCTTTGGCATCATCAATACCATGCTCATGGCGGTGCTTGAGCGTGTGAGAGAGATCGGTATGTTGATGGCTATAGGAATGAACAAGTTGCGGGTATTCTTTATGATCGTTGCAGAGACTTTCATGCTGGCACTCATTGCCGGACCTGTCGGGTTATTGCTGGGTTATCTCACTGTAATGGTCACAAACTCAATGGGAATCGACCTCTCAAAATTCTCAGAAGGGCTCGCAGAGTACGGTATTGATCAGATAGTCCGCCCGGTATTGGAAGATAAAATCTATGTGGTCCTGGCTGTCAACGTTATTGTGACTGTGATACTGGCATCTATCTATCCGGCAATTAGGGCAATGAGACTGAATCCTGCAACCGCCATTCGAAAACAGTAGAAATAATCAAATTATGAGCGTAATTAAAACAACCCAACTAAACAAGATCTACAACCCTAAGAAAATCCCTGTTCACGCGCTAAATGATGTGAACCTGGAGATATCCGAAGGAGAGTTTACAGCCATTGTAGGCCCCTCAGGTTCTGGAAAAACAACCCTGCTAAATATAATAGGTGGATTGGATAACCCGACTTCTGGAGAGATACACGTGGGTGGTGAGGATATATCAAAAATGTCAGGAAATAAATTAATCGATTTTAGAAGGAATAATATTGGTTTCGTGTTTCAGTCCTATAACCTCATTCCGGTTCTGACCGCAAAGGAAAATGTCGAGTTTATCATGCTGATGCAGAATAGATCCGGTACTGAAAGAGCCAGTAGAGTGGCAGAGCTGATGGATGCAACCGGATTGAAAGACAAATTGGATAGCAGGCCTTCTGAGCTTTCTGGTGGAGAACAGCAGCGCGTTGCTGTAGCCAGGGCGTTGGCTTCAAAGCCTAAGTTTATTTTAGCAGATGAACCCACAGCAAATCTTGATTCTAAATCTGCGCAGAATTTATTGGATATAATGGAGAAAATGAATCGCGAAGAGAATATTACTTTTGTCTTTTCAACGCATGACCAACGCGTGATCGATCGCGCGAGGAGGGTAGTCACCTTAGAAGATGGTAGGATTGTCTCAGATATTACTCCCGGCAACTAATATGAAGGGATTCTTTCTAAGCGTTTTGCTCTTGGTTTTATTCGTAAATACCGGAAAAAGCCAATCAGATGAGGAGAAAGAGCGGAACTGGACACTGGGTGGCTATGTAAAGGATCTCCGGACAGTTTTTCCAATTGACGGTAAAGGTAACCTCATCGTGGACAACCTCTTTCATAACCGGTTGAATTTCAAGTGGTTTCCCTCCCATACTTTTACCACTACTGTAGAAGTCCGCAGCCGTATATTCTACGGTGAATTGGTGAAAATCAGCCCTTCTTCTCAGTTTGCAAAGAATATTGATACCAATAACGATTTCTTTGATCTGTCAGTAATACTCCTTGAGAAAAATTCCATGATCGTTCATACGATGATTGATCGTGCTTACATGGAGTTTGTAAAGGGAAAGTTGGAAGTCAGGGTAGGCAGACAGAGAATAAACTGGGGGATAAACACGGTCTGGAATCCAAATGATCTTTTCAATGCCTATTCATTCTTCGATTTTGATTACGAGGAGCGGCCGGGAACGGATGCCATTCGAATTCAATACTATACCGGAGCGGCATCCAGCATTGAGTTTGCTATTAAAGCGGTGCATAAGTTCGAAGATCCTGTTGCTGCTGTTTTATGGAAGATCAATAAATGGAAATATGATTTTCAGTTATTAGGTGGTGTTACCGGAAGAGATTTAGCAGCTGGTGGTGGATGGACAGGAAACATCAAGAATGCAGGATTTAAAGGGGAGATGACCTATTTTTATAATTTCAGCAAATTAAGTAGTGATCCTAATTCGTTCGCATCTACCGTTGCTTTTGATTATTCGTTCAAGAATTCGATGTATTTGATCATTTCAGGTTTGTATAACTCCAATGGAGAAAACAAATTGGACAGTCTGAACCTGCTGACATTTGATATTAATGCTAAAAATCTCTCTCCGTTTCAATACACCATCTTTACCCAGCTTGGATATCCGATTACTCCGTTACTCAACAGTGGATTAGGTATAATGTATAATCCCGGGGATCATAGCCTCTTCATTAATCCAACCTTCACCATCTCGGTTAAGGACAATATCGACCTGGACATCCTTACACAGGTTTTTTTCACAAATGTGGCGGATGTGTACAAGGCAGTAGGGCAACTGTATTTCATGCGAATTAAATGGAGCTTTTGAAGAGGCGGAGAGGATTCGATGGACACTGATCGTTATAGCAAATATGCTCTCCTTGATAGAAGATGTATGACGCTTGACGTTTGAGGTTTGATTTGATTGTTGATTTATAGCTTTGATTCCTTTCGACCTTGGACAAAAGACAGTAATCAGTGAGACAATTACCTTTAACATTGAACATTGAGTCCCCTCCTTAAAGTCATTTTTCGCCACAAAAGCACTAGATCACAAAAGAACAGAAAATATAAATAATTAAATATCAATCATTTGTGAAATTTTGTGTTTTCGTATTTTTGTGGAATGATCTATTCTTACACTTTTCGGAGTGGACTCAACATTGATCGTTGAACAGTGAACCCTCTCCCGTTATTTCCGTACTTTTGCGCCACGATTTTAGTAATTTCAAAGGATAATGGACTATAACTTCCGGGATATTGAACTGAAATGGCAGAAGAATTGGAAAGAGAGTTCGATCTATAAGATAGAGATCGATAACTCAAAACCTAAGTTCTATATTCTGGATATGTTCCCGTACCCTTCCGGTTCCGGCCTGCACGTAGGCCACCCTCTGGGTTATATTGCTACGGATATTTATGGAAGGTACAAACGGCAAAAGGGATATAATGTGCTTCACCCCATGGGTTTTGATGCGTTTGGCTTACCGGCTGAGCAATGGGCCATCACAACAGGGAGGCATCCGGCTGACACTACAGATGAAAATATAAAACGTTACAAGGAGCAGTTGGAATTGATTGGCTTGGGATACGATTGGAGCCGGGAAATTCGAACATCTGACCCCAAGTTTTATAAATGGACACAATGGATATTTATTAAGCTGTTCCATTCCTGGTTTGATAATAACGCCAACAAAGCCAGGCCCATCGAATCGCTCATTGAGGCTTTTGAAAAGGATGGTAACATAACGATCAACGCGGCAGTAGAGAAGGACTCGGAAGAATTTACATCCAACGAATGGAAAACGAAAGACTATAAAGCACAACAAAAAATACTCTCCTCTTATCGTTTAGCTTATCTGGCTTTTGCCGAGGTAAACTGGTGTCCTGAATTAGGAACTGTGCTGGCCAACGAAGAAGTACAAACGGATCCGGTTAAAGGGTTGGTTTCTGAAAGAGGAGGTTATCCGGTTGAGCGAAAACCAATGAACCAGTGGTTCCTGCGTATCACCGCCTACTCAGAACGCCTGATCACAGAAATGGATGAGGTTGATTTTCCTGATTCGATTCGGGAGATGCAGAAAAACTGGATCGGACGGTCAGATGGGGCTATGATCGATTTTGCCATTAAAGGCTCCAACAAGATTATTCCCGTATTTACAACACGTCCGGATACGATCTACGGCGCTACTTATATGGTGCTCGCGCCTGAACACGAGTTGGTTCAGGAGGTACTCGCGGAGGAGCGGCGGGACAAAGTAGAGAAATATATTCAGTACACCAGTACGCGATCAGAAAAGGACAGGATGGCGGAAATTAAAAACATCACCGGGGAATTCACGGGTGGCTATGCCATCAATCCTTTCACCAAAGAAGAGATCCCGATTTGGGTGGCTGAATATGTCCTGGCAGGATATGGAAGCGGTGCGATCATGGCCGTGCCTGCGCATGACACAAGGGATCATGCTTTTGCGAAGCATTTTGAATTGGAGATCAGGCCGGTGGTCGAAGGGGGCAATATTGAAGAGGAAGCACTCGAAGATAAATCCGGCAAACATATCAATTCCGACATCATCAATGGAATGGAGGTTGATCAAGCAACCCAAACCATCATCGACAAGGTAGTCGAAATGGGTATCGGGGAGCATCAGGTTAATTATAAGCTGCGCGATTTTCTATTTAGCCGGCAAAGATATTGGGGCGAACCTTTTCCAATAGTCTATAAGAAGGGTATACCCGAGACAGTTCCTCTTGAGGATTTACCTGTCTTGCTGCCGAATATGTATGATTTTCAGCCCACCGGCACGGGCGAAGCTCCTCTAGCCAAAGAGAGTGATTGGGTTGATCTACCGGATGGAAAAACGAGAGAAACGAATACGATGCCTGGATGGGCAGGTTCCAACTGGTACTTTATAAGATACCTGGACCCCCATAACGAGAAGGAAATAATTTCAGGCGAGGTAGAAGGGTATTGGAAAAATGTGGATCTGTATGTTGGTGGGGCAGAACATGCTACGGGGCATTTGATCTATTCCCGGTTTATCTACAAGTTCTTAAGTGATCTCGGTATTGTATCCGAAAAGGAACCTTATAAGAAGCTCATTAACCAGGGAATGATCCTGGGTTATAGCCATTATATAAATGTTAGCTGGGATGAAAAGATCGCTTACTCGGCAAATATCACTAAAGATGAGGAGAAAGACGTCAAGGGGCTGGTAAAATTTAGAATACCGATAGAATATGTAGATATCGATGGAAACTTTGACCTTGACAAGCTGGAAGATTTCAAGAAGGAATTCCCGGAGTTCGATACGGTTGAGTTTAAGGATAAGGGTGGAGTCTTCCATATTGCCGAGAAGAGTATGGATAAGATGTCTAAATCCTTGCGAAACGTTGTGAATCCTGATGAAATAATTGAGGAATTTGGCGCCGACACCTTCAGGATGTACGAAATGTTCCTTGG
>JACZTA010000204.1 GCA_022573915.1 Bacteroidota bacterium
TTGTATTTACTCACCAATCAGACTACAAACATTCTTGGTATCTATGAATTAACAATCCGTAATATAGCCTTTGATATAGGGCTAAATCCAGATGTTATAGAAAAGATTATAAATAAATTCAAGAAAGATAAAATAAAACTGGAAGTAAAGCCCTGGTTCAATAACCTTCTAAAGGCTCTTTTTATAGGCGCGTGGCATCCTCCAGTTGTAATGATAAACAATAAAATATTCTCCCAGGGCATTGTCCCTAATGCAAAAAAATTTGAAATCAGGATAAGGAAAGAATTAAAACACAATATTATTAAATAATAATAGTAATGAAAACTTATGGTTAATTTTATTGCTTTAACATTTGGTAAGAAAGATAATAAAATTTTTAGTCAATGAGTTTTGAATGGTTCATTTCAAATCGTTTAATACTAAGCCAAAAAAGGTCATTCTCAAGGATCATTATCCGCATTGCTTCCCTTGCCGTTGCGCTTAGTTTATCGGTAATGATCATATCTACTGCGGTAGTTAATGGATTTCAAAACGAAATTCGTACCAAAGTCTTTAGTTTCTGGGGACATATCCACATTACCAAGTATGATTCGAACGCTTCTCTGGAACCCTCACCTATTGACAGAGACCAGGATTTCCTCGCAATTATCAGAAATAACCGCAATATCCGCCACGTACAAGCATTCATAACCAAGGCAGGTATTATTAAGACAGAAGAAGATATTGAAGGAGTTATACTTAAGGGAGTTGATGGCAACTTTGACTGGAATTTTCTTTCAGATCGGCTGGTGGCAGGCAAGGTACCTGATTATTCTGATAGTTCGAGGGCTAATGAAATATTGATCTCGAAATCTATCACCGATAAATTAAATTTTCAAATTGATGATAAAATTCTGGTTTACTTCATCGATGAGAAACAGAGATTGAGACCCCGCTTCTTTGAGCTTGTAGGAATATATGAAACCGGATTGGAAGAATATGATAAAGCTTATTGCATTATCAACCTGAAGCAGATTCAAAAAATCAATGGTTGGGCGACCAACCAGGTTGGCGGATTCGAAATATTTATATATGATATTAATAAACTCGATCAAACCGAGGAGTATGTATTTCAACAAATTGGAGTCGACCTGAATTCAAGAACCATGAAGGATATCAATCCGAATATCTTCGATTGGCTGGATATGCAGACACTGAATAAATGGGTTATTCTCATACTCATGGTTGTAGTAGCGGCTATAAACATGATCACCGTCTTGCTCATACTTGTTTTGGAACGCACTCATATGATTGGAGTACTAAAGGCCCTGGGCGCACGAAGCTGGTCGGTACAAAAGATCTTTTTATACAACTCGATCTTCATTATTATTATAGGGTTATTCCTCGGTAATGTTCTCGGAATAGGTCTATGCCTGGTACAACAGCATTTTGAAATATTCACTCTACCCCAAGAGTCCTATTATGTTTCTGTAGTTCCGGTGGAACTCAATGCTCTGCACATTTTATTAATCAATTTTGCGACCATTGTCATTTGCTCCTTAATGCTATATATTCCTTCTCTCTTAGTTACCAGGATACCACCTTATCAGGCAATTCGGTTTGAATAAACTACGGTCAGTAAACAGAAATCAGTTATCACCCTTCACTGTACTGTTCATTTTTCACTGATTACTGAAAACTCACCACTGTTTAAGTTCGTTTATCACAATTATTTTCAGAATCGTATATTTGTGATACGAAATGCGCTTCTGCCTCGTTTGATGGCAGATAGGGTAGTTTTTTATCATATCAATTTTCAATCGCATTATGAGAATATCAAAAAATAGAACCGGGAATGTCCTGATCATGAGCTTATTATTAATTTTCGCAGGTGCAAATTTTATGATATCCTGTAATTCCGATGCTTCTGATGGAGCTAGAGGAAATAAGGATAAGGGAAAAGGGATTGTAGGTACGTCATTCCTTATAACTATAACTGAAGATAACAAAAGTGGTATGGTTGATACAATTATGTTTTTAGATTCGGCTTCGATGTTTTATTCTGCCAACTTCGAGAGAGAGAACTATACATCCAGAGGATATACTTTTGAGAAAGTTGATGGGGGTTATACATTTTCAGGTAGCGTACAAAACTTAAAAAATACCATTATAACCTATACCGGAATCATCATTAACGACGAGATAAATGGTACGATGATCGGTATTGTTGGTGAGCGACAATTGTCGATGGCTTTCACCGGGCGTAAACTAAACTAATCTTATTGAGTAGAAAATCTACCTGCTTGCTTGTGAATAACTCGTTTCCTGAATAGTATGCAATTCTCGCTATTCTTAGTGCTGCAAGCATTTTAAGTTGTTTTTAATATTATTTTTTATTAATTTAAGGTTAATTTAAAATGAATATAGCAGTGATTGAAACTACGAATAAGGTGACCATCATGCGTTTCTATAACGAAATGGTCAACGGAGGCCGTCTAGAAGTATCTGAAGCTTTATTTGCTGATGATTTTAAAGTAGACCATCCTCACGAAAATGAGAGCCTGGTCGGACCGGAAGGTGTCCGCGAAATTGTGTCTAACATACAAAACGGCTTTCCTGATTTTCATATCCAACTTACCGAGCTCATCGCGGAAGACATGACCGTTACCGCCCATTTCCGCGCAAGCGGGAGTAACATTGGTGAGTTTCTTGGACTTGCACCAACAAGAAAGAGAATTTCGGTTAATTGTATTGCAAAGTTTGAGCTAGGCGATGGAAAAATTATAAATGCGTGGATTCATTGTGACGACCTTGGAATAAAATTAAAACCCGGTTTGCTTCCAATTGTCGCGGAATTAATTGCGTAACTCCTATCGCTACCCTTCCTTTATTAAAGTAAAAAGACCGGACAATGCCGGCCTTTTCCCAAAAAGCATTATGAAAAAACTATTAAACAATCTTTATATTTCTACTCAATTCTTGCCTTTCTGATTCCTTCTTTGGAATAATAACCTGTAAAATTCCGTCTTCATATTTAGCACTGATCTTGCTTCCTTCAACCGTGTTTGGTAAGGTGAATGAGCGCTTGAAATTGCTATAATTGAACTCCCTTCTTGTCCATCGGTCGTAGTTTGAGTTTTCACCATTCTCTTTGTTCCCTTCTATTCTCAATTCATCACCTACAATATCGATCATAAGATCCTTTTTAGTAAAACCGGGTGCAGCCAATTCAAGTTGATAATCGTCACTTGTTTCAACCACATTAGCGGCCGGTAAATTTTCGTTGGTATCCCTACCAAGAAACATGCCTAAATCATTATTGAATAATTGATCAAACATTGATGAGAACCTTGGCCTCATCATTCCGTTTTTTCTTACTTTAATTAATGTCATAATTTCTCTCCTTAATATTTAGTTTTAAAATGTATTGTATCTACATTTCATCAAATTAAGTGCCATTGCATTTTTTGAATCATAATGGCATAAATGCTTATTATAACATGTCATAATGGCATTAATTACTAAATTTAACTGTCAAAATGACGTATCTGGGTACAAAATAATGGCCTTAGAAAAGCAACAACCGAGAAAAACTATAAAACTGGTTTAGTTAGCGAAATAGGTCATGAGGTTTGCCAGGTTTTGTTTTAGATCCTTGCGTTCAACAATGAGATCAACGAAACCATGTTCCAGTAAAAACTCCGAGGTTTGAAAGCCTTCAGGAAGGTCCTTTTTAATCGTTTCCTTTATTACACGAGGGCCGGCAAATCCAATCAATGCTCTTGGTTCAGCCATATTCACGTCACCAAGCATAGCAAATGAAGCGGTTACACCACCGGTAGTTGGATCGGTGAGTAATGAAATGAACGGCAGTTTCGCCTTGGCCAATATGGTCAGCTTAGCAGAGGTCTTGGCCAGTTGCATTAGGGAGAATGCAGATTCCATCATTCTTGCACCACCCGACTTAGAAATAATAAGCAACGGGTATTTATGTTCTACACAGTAGTCGACAGACCTTGAGATCTTTTCGCCTACTACGGAACCCATTGAGCCTCCAATAAAACTAAAATCCATTGCAGCGATCACCAAATCGTTCCCATTTAATTTTCCTTTTGCGCATGAAAGTGCTTCACGCAAATTGGTTTTAGCTTCTGCCTCGATCAATCGATCGCTATATTTTTTTATATCCTCAAATTTCAGGAAGTCTTTTGAGATAATATCGTCAAAGAGCTTTTTGTATTTACCGGAGTCGAATAAGATTTGAAAATATTGCTTTGACCCAATCCTGAAGTGATAGTCACAATCGGGACAAACATATAGTTGCTCCTTATACTCCGGAACGGAAATAGCTCGTTGGCAATTATTGCATTTCACCCAAACTCCCTCGGGCGCTTCCTTCTTTTCTGAAGTTTTTGTTAAAATGCCGTCTTTGATTCTTTTATACCAGGACATGGTCGGCGATTAGGTTAGATTACGGGGGTTAAGCTATTGTGATTTCTTTGTTCAGATAGACGTCTTGCACTGCGTTTAACAATTCCACACCCTCTTTCATCGGTCTTTGGAACGACTTCCTACCGGTGATCAATCCTGTTCCTCCGGCTCTTTTATTGATCACCGCAGTATAAACCACTTCTGAAAGGTCAGACCCCCCTTTAGAAGCTCCTCCGGAATTGATTAACCCGGCCCTTCCCATGTAACAATTCGCGAGCTGATATCTGCAAAGATCTATTGGATGTTCGCTGGTTAACTCAGTGTAGACAGCATCGTGCGTCTTTCCAAAATTCAATGCTGTGTAACCGTTATTATTTGTTGCTAATTTTTGTTTTATGATGTCGGCTTGAATAGTAACACCCAGGTGATTGGCCTGACCCGTTAAATCAGCTGCCGGATGATAATCGGTTCCGTCTTTCTTGAAATTACTATTTCGGAGATAGCACCAAAGAATTGTAGCCATGCCCAGTTCATGAGCGACTTCAAACGCCTCCGCGATCTCCTCAATCTGCCTTCCCGATTCTTCCGAGCCATAATAGATAGTGGCTCCGACGGCTACGGCTCCCAAATTCCAGGCCTCTTGAATACTGCCATATAATTTCTGATCGTAAGTATTGGGATATGTTAACAGTTCATTATGATTGAATTTTACCACAAACGGTATCTTGTGAGCATATTTACGAGATACTGATCCCAGGACTCCGAATGTAGAAGCAACGGCGTTACACCCTCCCTCGATAGCCAACTCGACAATTTTTGCCGGATCAAAATAAATCGGATTCGGAGCGAATGCGGAACCGGCTGAATGTTCAACTCCCTGGTCGACAGGCAAGATCGATACATAACCTGTCCCACGTAGTCTGCCATGATCAAAGATCTCCTCGAGGCTTCTTAACACCCTGTTGTTCCTGTTTGAATCCTTCACCACCCGATCTATGAAATCCGGCCCGGGTAGATGCAAAAGATCCTTGCTAATAGTCTTGCACTCGTGATTTAACAGAGATTCAGCCTGATCGCCCAGGATCTCCACGATTTTTCCGTTAGTTGACATGTCTGTTGCTTTAACATCCAATACTTTTTCTGCCATCACTTTTTTTATTTTCAAGCGGATTTGAACGCAAAAATAAGCATAATTAATTTAAAGGGAACTGATGATCAGTATTCAAAATTCAAGGACCGGTCATTAATTTCGGTGATAAATCTGTTCAAATATTCCGTTGCCGGTACCAGTCTGCTACCGTACCAGGAGAACATTTCTCCATCGACTAACATAACGTTGGAGGATGGAAATATCTTCTCAAATTCGATTTTATTCTTCTCTTTGAATGGAAATGGTTCAGATGAGAGCAGCAATAATTGAGGTTCTTCTTTTTCAATCATTTCCTTGTTCACCTCAGGATACCTGCCGGCGCCGTCAAAAACGTTGATTAATCCGCATTTATTTAATATATCGTTTACGAACGTATCGTTTCCCGCAACCATATAGGGGTTTTGCCAAATGAAATAGGCTGCTTTCAATGGCTGTCGAAGCTGACTAATATTTGAAAACTTCGTTTTTATCTCCCCGGCCAGGGATTGGGCCTCTTCAACTTTCCCGGTCATATCTCCAACGGTAGTTATCATCTCCAGGGAATCCTCAAGTTTTTTAATATCAGAGATCCATACGGGGTACTTAGCTGCCAGGGCTTTGATCTGTTCTTGCTCGTTCTCTTCCTTATTGGCAATGATAAGGCCGGGATTGATTGCTTCGATCTTTTTCAGATCTAATTTTTTGGTTCCCCCAATTTTCGGAGTTGATTTGAATTTCTCCTTGGGATGTATGCAGAACTTTGTGATACCCACGACCCGGTCATTCAATCCCAAATAAAATAAGAGTTCAGTCTGCGACGGAACAGTTGAGATGATCCTTTCAGGAGGATGATCAATGATTACCTCCCTGCCTAGCTGATCGATGAAGCTGCGATCCATTAATGATGATTTCAAGATAAACCGGTCTAGAGAAAATCCTGCTCTTTCATCCAGCCGTCATTATAAATCTTGTTTACATAGCGACTCCCATGATCGTGCATGATGATTACAACCATGTCACTCTCGCTAAGTTTATCTTTCATTTGTATTAATCCCGCTAAAGCCGAGCCACCGGAATATCCAACAAATATTCCTTCCTTTCGCGCAAGTTCTCTTGCTGCCAAGGCACCGTCTTTATCGGTCACCTTTTCAAAATGGTCAATGACCTCAAAGTCCACATTATCAGGAATTATGTCTTCACCGATTCCTTCGGTTATATACGGATATATCTCCGATTGGTCCAATTCTCCGGTTTCGTGATATTTTTTCAAAGCGGAACCAAAAGTATCGATGCCCCAGATGTTGATTTTCGCATTTTTTTCTTTCAGAAATTTACCTGTCCCTGAGATCGTTCCGCCGGTACCGACACCTACTATCAAATGAGTAATCTTACCATCGGTTTGCTTCCATAACTCAGGGCC
>JACZTA010000012.1 GCA_022573915.1 Bacteroidota bacterium
TCCAGAGCGCGGAAGATTATGGAGAATGAAAGAGTGATAGTCAATGAATATGACGGTAAGTTGACGAACAGTTACAAGGAACTGCTTAAACTTAAGGGAGTTGGCCAATACACTGCTGCAGCTATAGCTTCAATAGCTTTTTGCGAATCGGTAGCGGTAGTAGATGGAAATGTTTACAGGTTACTTTCCCGTTTTTTCGGGATCTCAACCCCAATCGATGATAAGACGGGTGTTACCGAATTTGCATTAAAATCGAACGAACTTTTAGGAACTCACAATCCCGGAATTTTCAATCAAGCGATAATGGAGTTGGGCGCTTTGGTTTGTTTGCCAAATAATCCTAAATGTGATTCTTGTCCATTGAGAGATGACTGTGTTGCTCTAAAAGAAGACAGGATATCAATGTTGCCGGTTAAGGAAAAAAGGTTAAAAAAGAGAAAAAGATTTTTTAATTATCTCTTTATAAAAAATAATGAAAGGACTTATTTACATAAAAGAGAAGCAAAGGATATTTGGCAGGGGCTTTATGAATTTCCTCTTATTGAAACCAATACTTTTGCAAACAGGCAAACGTTTACTAATTGTAAGGACTGGAAAAGAATACTGAAAAATTCTAATTATAAGATTTTGGAAGTTTCAGATATATTTTCGCAAACCCTTACGCACCAACGGATTGAAGCAAGATTTTGGGAAATAGAAATCGACCGGCGGTTAGATCTTAGTGAAAATAATTTTATTGAAACAGGTATGGATAATGTTAACGACTATCCATTTCCGAAAATCATGATTTGTTATCTCGATGAAATAGTACTAGTTTTGCAATAGCTTTTCGTTACCCTTACTACGTCGAATCTGCCAACTGGCGGAAAAAGGCGAGGCTGACGGAAGCATTTTATTAACAAATAAATTAATATAATATGAGAGGCTTAAACAAGGTTATGCTGATCGGACACTTGGGTAAAGATCCAGAAATCCAGCACTTGGAGCAAGGAGTTACATTAGCCAAATTTAGTATAGCTACTTCGGAAGCGTATACTGATAAGGATGGTCAAAAAGTGACTCAAACCGAATGGCACAACATTGTAATTTGGAGAAAACTGGCAGAGATTGCTGAGCAATTCTTGAAAAAAGGGAGTTTAATTTATCTTGAGGGAAAGATAAGAACCAGATCCTGGGAAGATAAAGAAGGCAACAAACGATACTCTACAGAGATTGTTGCTGATAACTTTACCATGTTAGATAAGAAAGGTGATGCTGATTCTATAGCGGTTGCCGATCAATCTCCTGCTATGGCTGAAGAGCCTGAGGGAGAACAGGAAACGGTCGATGACCTTCCGTTCTGATCCGGGTCAAATTTGTTAAACTTCACTGAAATCGTTAATTTCAATTAAACTATTACGATAATGTGTGCTTAAGCGCATAAAAGACTTCTTTGAAGTTGCCTGCTGCTATGGGTATTCAAAAAATCTATAGCGGCAGGATATTATTCACGAAATCAAAAAAGTGTGGAAAGTAGTTCTGACGACGACCTTAGCGAATTATTGTATTTACTCGCTTCTGATTTCATTCTTCTCCCCATATCACTCAAATTCTTCGGCCTGATAGGAATAATCCTATTGTTTTTAGTCTGCTCTGCAATGATTTCCGGAGCCGAAGTCGCATTTTTTTCGTTGAAGAAGAATGATCTGCTCAAGCTTGAAAAACTTGGAACCTATAGGGCTAGGTTGATTGGGAAGTTGTTAATGAAACCTCGTTATTTACTTTCCACTATCCTGATTGCCAACAACCTTTTCAATGTAGCTACTATCATTGTAGCCACTTTTACGGTCTATCATTGGTTCAATGTGGCAACTTATCCGGTTATTGGTTTTACACTCGAGGTGGTGGTAGTTGCGTTTTTGATACTACTTATCGGTGAGATTGCGCCGAAGGTTTATGCAACCAAGAATAATATCCAGTTGGCATCCATAATGGCGATACCGTTGCTAGTATTGAAAAAGATATTCTTGCCACTCAATTCTATACTGGTATTATCAACGAGGATCATAGATAAGAGAATGGACAGGGAGGGCACCGATATTTCTGCTTCAGACCTGGATCATGCAATAGATCTAACTACTACCAGCGATACAACGACAAAAGAAAAGAAAATACTGAAAGGGCTGGTGCATTTTGGCAATATCGCGGCTAAGCAGGTTATGCTCAATCGAATGGATGTTGTTGCCTTGTCAATAAATGTTACTTATAGTGCACTTCAAGACGTGATAAAAAAGCATGGCTATTCAAGAATACCTGTTTATGAAAAGGATATCGATAACATAAAAGGGATTCTTTATTCTAAGGATCTGTTGGAGTTTAGTGATAGAGGCAAGGATTATGAGTGGCAACATCTTATAAGGCCGCCTTATTTTATTCCGGAAACAAAGAAGATCGGTGACCTCCTTAAGGATTTTCAACAAAGGAAGATCCACTTTGCAATTGTGGTAGATGAGTATGGTGGTACGTCGGGCATCGTAACGCTGGAGGATGTGTTGGAAGAGATCCTGGGTGACATAAGGGACGAGTTTGACAAAACCGGTAAGAATTATGTAGAGTTGGATAATAATAACTTTATGTTTGAAGGGCGAACAGCCTTGAGTGATATTACCACAATCTTCAATCTGAAACCGGACTTTTTTGATAAGATTAAAGGAGAATCAGATTCTCTCGCCGGATTAGTACTCGAGGTGACGGGCAAAATGCCAATGTATAAAGACGAGATCCCTTATGAGCATTTCTTATTTACGGTTGAATCAGTGAGTAAAAAACGGATTCACAAAATCAAGCTTACGGTGTTAGATGGAGCCAAAAAAGCTAGCTAGTAATAAATGGGTTATCATTCTTCTTATTCTCACGCTGATTTACACCGGTTGCGAAAGAGACTATACCCCTAAACCCAAAGGCTACCCGCGGGTTTTTTTACCCGAAAAAAGTTATGTCACATTTGATATCGAGGAATGTCCATTCACATTTCAGTATGCGGCGTATTCAGAAATTGACCGGAATGTTTCATTTTTTAATATGGGTGAGGGTATAGATTGTTGGCTTGACATTAAATACCCGGCGTTTCAAGGCACCATCCATCTGAGTTATAAACCTCTAAACGACAGCATTAAATTATCCAGTCTTTTGGACGACACTCATTTCCTTACTTTCAAACATACTGTTAAAGCAGATTATATTGACGAGGGTTATATTTCTACAGCTAATAATGTCTTCGGACTTTACTATGATGTAGGAGGAAATGCCGCCTCTCCCTTTCAGTTCTTCCTGACAGATAGTGTTAATCACTTCTTGCGGGGCGCATTGTATTTCTACACAACGCCGAATGTTGATTCATTAAAGCCGATAATCGAGTTTGTTAAGGTGGATATTTATAAATTTATAGATACGTTTGAATGGAAAGACAAATAGCTGTGTTTCGCATCGAGCTGTTAATCAGTTTCCTGATCTATGCTTCACGATTCTATCGAATATCTTAAAGGGGTTGGTCCGAAAAGGGCGGCTTTATTACAAAATGAACTGAATATTCACACATTCGAAGATCTCTTGTACTACTACCCTTTCCGTTATATAGATAAGTCCAAATACTATAAGATCAAGGATATCCAACCGGATCTTCCTTTTATTCAAATTGTTGGTACGCTCGTCTCATTAAGCAAGGTTGGAAAGCCCAGGTCAAAACGACTGGTCGGGAAGTTCAAGGATGAAACAGGAACCCTCGAATTGATTTGGTTCAAAGGGGTGAGTTGGGTTGCCAAGACCCTCCAGGTAAATAAACAATACGTCGCATTTGGTAAACCTACGATCTACAATCGAAAATTTAATATTGCCCATCCGGAATTAGAACTATTTGATGCTAAAGCAGACACACTCAGTACCGGGCTGGAGCCCGTATATAATACCACAGAAAAACTTAAAGCAAATTGGATCAATAGCCGGGCAATCATGAAACTGCAGAGAACCCTGCTTGCCAATATAAATTCCAATGAACTTCCTGAAAATCTCTCAGAAGAGATCATAAGGAAATACAGGTTTATTTCAAGATTTGAAAGTTTGAATTATATACATTTTCCTAAAGACGAGGAGGTGATTAAAAAGGCCATAGACAGGATCAAATTTGAAGAGCTCTTTTTTATCCAATTAAAATTATTGCTGCTTAAGCTCGATCGTTTTGAAAAGATTGAGGGTCATGAATTCAAGGAGCTGGGAAATTTTTTCAATACATTTTATAACGAACGCCTCGATTTTGAACTGACAGGTGCACAGAAGAAAGTAGTAAAGGAAATCAGAAAAGACGTTGGCTCCGGAAAGCAGATGAACAGATTGTTACAGGGCGATGTTGGCAGCGGTAAGACAGTTGTAGCTCTGATGGCCATGTTGATAGGCATGGATAATGGATTTCAAACCTGCATGATGGCACCTACCGAGATACTGGCTGTTCAGCACTATAATACTGTTTCAAAATTATTTGCCGGAATGGGTATCAGCATTGAGTTGTTAACCGGCTCAATAAAAGGAGCAAAGAGAAAACAAATCCTTGAGGATGCGTTTAGCGGAGAATTGAAGTTATTGATCGGTACACACGCATTGATTGAAGAGGAGGTTAAATTTAAAAATCTTGGTATTGCCATTATTGATGAGCAACATCGATTTGGTGTTAAGCAAAGAGCCAGACTGCATACAAAGAACGAGAAGCCTCCGCATATTCTGATCATGACCGCTACACCCATTCCCAGAACACTCGCGCTTACCTTATATGGTGATCTCGATGTGTCGATAATTGATGAGTTACCACCCGGCAGGATTATGCCTAAGACAGTTCATAAGAATGATTCCAATCGCCTGAGAATATTTGGCTTTTTGAAAGAGCAGATAAAAGAAGGTCGCCAAGCATTTATAGTGTATCCTCTCATAGAAGAATCGGAGAAGATGGATTATAAAGATCTGATGGATGGATATGAGGGAGTTGTTCGGGAGTTTGCGCCTCCTCAGTACCAGATAAGTATAGTGCACGGCCGGATGAAATCAGAGGATAAAGATTACGAAATGCAGCGGTTTATCAATAAGGAAACTCAGATCATGGTAGCAACAACCGTCATTGAAGTTGGGGTGGATATTCCGAATGCAACGGTTATGGTCATTGAAAGCGCACAACGATTTGGGTTATCTCAATTACATCAACTCCGTGGCAGGATCGGTCGGGGTGCCGATCAGTCCTACTGTATCCTTATGACCGACTATAAACTATCGAGTGATGCACGTTTGCGAATTGACACCATGTTAAAGACCAGTGATGGATTCGTTATTGCTGAAGTCGATCTGAAGCTAAGGGGTCCGGGTGATATTGAAGGTACCCAGCAAAGTGGATTAATTCCTCTGCGTCTTGCTAACCTTGCGCTTGATGGAGCGATACTGGAGGAGGCCCGAAAATCTGCTTTAAAACTTCTTGAAGAGGATCCTCATATTGAAAGTCCCCAAAACAGAGGCCTCAATCGATTCCTCAAACAGCATAAGGATGAGATGATAGGCTGGAGCAAGATTGCCTAGGACAATTAATTTTCCCACCTAAATAATGATCTCGCAAAAGTGAAATAGTACTTATTAGTTTCGTAAACAACCAAGATCAACACCGATAAAAATAATGAGGCTATCATCAATCCTCCCCCCATTGTTGCACGCATAATATAGGACTGATTTGCTTGGGGGGCTGCAGGTTTTATTACGGCAATTGAAGGTGTTTGATTGACAGTTAAAGCCTGTAATAACCATTGATATTGTTCATTTGCAGATATGAGGTCTTTTGAAAATGTTTCCAGATCATATATGATATGATTTAATTTCGTTCTAGGTTCTGCAAAATCATCTGCTCCGGCTGATGTCTTGTTGGATTCCTTGATACTATTATTCAACAGCGATAGAACTTGCTTTAAACTATCCACTTTTATCAGCGTTTTATTATCAAAACTCACCAGGAGCTTTTTGTACTGACTGATCTTAAATTCGATATTCCCAACAATTAAATTTTGGTTTAGCTCTACAACTTGTGCGGCAATATCATTCGCCATATCTGCCGCTTGTATCCCATCCCTGTCACTCACGCTGATTATTACAGAATTGTAAGTTCCTTTTTTTACTTTGACCTGCTGATATATTTTATTATAAAGTATTTCGTAATGATAGGGGTTGGATTTATCAACATGATAATATTCATACAAGTCGTATTTTAAGATAATATATTGAATCACTTCTTTGGAAAAAACAAGACTATTAATCCTGTTCGTATAATTCAGCTCATCAGTTCTAATACCATTATACTGATCCATGAAGAACTTAATGTTGCGAACATCAGAATTTGAATCAAATATAATTACTTCAGAGGTATAGTTTTTTGGAGGGAAAAAATAAGCAGAATAGATTACAATAAAAATACCCAATGCTAAAAACCACAACCACTTTCTCTTATTAATGATGGATCTCAAAAGACTATGTTCAGAATTATTACTAATAACCGAATGACCGTTTTGAGAATGATTCACCTTATTTTCGCGCATTTCTACTTCCATTTTATAACTTATTATAGGTTTAAAAAATAATAATATTGTCTTGTCGGTTATTAGATAAAGATTCTATTTTAAGTCGAATAGTTGCCTTACTATAATTATTTATTTAATTCTCAGACAACCAATCGTATTCTTCATGCATCATTAGTATAGATCAACGTTAGTAAAAAGTGGAAAAAGATCTAAGCAAACTTATCAAAGGCTGCATTTCAGGAGACGATGTTCTTCAAAAAGAATTGTATGATCTCTTTGCTCCAAAAATGTTGGCTGTTTGTCTGAGGTATACAAAGAATAAGCAGGAAGCAGAAGATGCTTTGCAAGAGAGTTTTATAAAGATTTTCATGAATATTCACAAGTTCAGAAACGAAGGAGCGATTGAAGCATGGATAAGAAGAATAACTGTTAATACAGCGTTGGCAAGTTTAAGAAAGAAGATAAGGTTATACACATTTGATGATGGAATGGAAGCTGAATCTGATTTTGACAGTGAACTTATCCTGTCAAATCTTGCAGCAAATGATCTTCTGGAAATAATTCAAACATTACCGGAAGGTTACAGGACCGTGTTAAACTTGTACATTTTTGAACAATATTCTCATAAACAAATATCGGACATGTTGGGTATTGCTGTGGGAACTTCAAAGTCGCAGCTAGCAAAAGCCAGAACTCTGTTAAAGGTTAAGATTTCAAAAAAAAATAAATATAAAATAAATGTCGGCTAAGGAACATTTTGACAATGATTTGAGGAATGTCATGATGGATCATGCAATAGAACCTGATCCTGTCATTTGGGTTAATGTTAATCATGAGTTGAGAAAAAGGAAAACACGATTTCCCTTATGGTTAAAAGTTATTTTTATTTCATTCTCTGCGGCTGCTGTTGAAACTATCACCTTGTCGGCCCAACTAGCACATGAAATATCTCAGGATAAGAATCTATTTGCTGATAGTGCAATAATTGTTTCAAACGATCAAGAGGAATTGCTTTTTGAAGATCAGGTGGAAATACAGACTAGCATAATAAATAATGAAAACATTCATTTTTCTGACCATGAAATTAATAGAACCGGTTATACTGAAAATCTGGGTAATACACTTAGCTCAAAAGATGCGACAACTAAAAAACAGGAAGGAAACATACAATTCATTCCTGATGCCTTAAGTAAGAAAATTAATGGATTGGATATTACCAACAACTTAATTACGCTAAATCCAATTAGCGCAATTACTTTTGAAAATTTACAGTTCGAATTTGACAATATCCGGAATCACTATAATTCTATACATCATAGCTCAGGTAATTCGCATAATTCGTCAGGGATTTATATTGGGTCGTTAGTTTCTTTTAATAGCATCGCCATCATCAATCAAAATACTTATGGTGAATTCAACGGCAAGGAGCTTGCTTATAAACCCAGCTATGGGTTTGCTTATGGAATGTCGTTGAACAAAACTATAAGCCCCAAGCTGGGTTTGGAGTTGGATTGGTTATTAAATTCACAACAAGGGCAATCTTACGAAGATGAGTTTAGCTTTGGTGAATACAAAAGATCAGTTAAATTAAGATACACTCAGATTCCGGTAATCTTAAAGATTCGATCGAATAGATGCTCACGGCAAAAGTATCCCATCGCAGACTTTCACATTTTGTTGGGCCTGCAATTGGGAGCATTAAAATCCGCAGAAATTATAACTAATGGTGTAAGTAGCATTGCAAGTGAGAAATTTAATAAGATCGATTTTTCGTCTCTTGCCGGTGTAGAATATCAATTGTTTATTAGTCGGCAAACGTACATTTCACTCAGTGCCCGTGGAACTGTGAGTGTGATCGACATAAATGCCAAGGGGTGGAAGGTAGAGGATGCATACGGAAGATCACAAAATTTATCTGTTGGAATGAATTTGGGAATTAATTATTTATTGAAATAATGGTTTGATATTTTGACAAAGAATGAATATCAAAAAAATCGATCTCCATCTAATAAAGTCTATTGTCTTTTTGTCGGGTGTTTTTATTCTTCTCCCCTTATTAAGGTCTAATCAACTTTTAGACCCAACTCAGATACCAAGAATTATTGGGCTTGCTGCTATTTCTGTACTGTTTGCAATGCTTTCCTTTATTGAATCCTTTAAAACTAGTTTTAAACGACCTGACATATCCGTTATTAAAAACCCCATATTTATAATTCTCTCAATTTATATCCTGATAAATGCTCTATCCCTATTCAATTCGATCAATATTGGAGAAGGGATAGCAGAAGTTTTGAGATTAACCCTCTTTCTGATATTGTTTTACAGCTTTTGTACAATTCTAACGGACCAACGAGCAAATACCAAGACGGTATTGAAATTTATAAACATTTCAATCCTCATTATATGCTTGATAGGTATCATACAAGTATTTCATCTGGCTCGGATTAACCTGCTCACCGGTGTATCCGTAAGCTATGATCAAATCACATCTTCTTTAGGGAATAAGAATATTTTTGGATCGGTCATTGTCCTTACCTTATTTATAAATCTTCTCAGCATAAGTGTATTAGAGAAAGGCTGGAAGGTATTTGCTGTTTTTAACTTTATTCTGCTGACAAGTTTTTTGCTCATCATCCAGTCAGTTGCGGCTTGGATTGCACTTATGGTTTCAGCTATATTAGTGACAATCATTTTAAAATATCATACACATACGTTAAGGAGAGGGCGTTTGTTCTTTGCCTTAAAGACAAAACGCTTTACAGCCTATTCTGTCCTGGTTCTTTTAGCCATTATTTCTATTACATTTTTTTTAAGACCTGACTATTCTTTGACCAAGCAAAAGATATTAAGCTTAAGAAATTATGTAAGTACGCCCGAAATGATTTTCAAGAGTCAAAGTTTATCAAATGATAATGAAATATATGAGCGTACTCATCTTGCCATTGGAACCCTGAAGATGATAGAGGATAATTTTTATTTAGGCGCAGGAATAGGTAATTGGAAATTTTTAATAGATAAATATGGTAACAAAACTTCCTTCTTAAGTAACAGGATGTTAAGATTTCAATATCCGGAAAATGAGTTCCTGCAAATTACATCTGAAACAGGAGTCATTGGTTTGATAACCTATTTGTCAATGTTCATTATATCAATTTTTTATGCTTTTCAATTGTTCAGAAGATCAGAAGTAAATAGGGAAAAGTTCTTGTTTAGTTTACTTACTGTTAGCCTGATTTCCTACCTGATACTCTCTTTCTTTAGCTATCCTTCTCAGAGAATATTCCCTTTTGTATTGGTCATGATAATCATGTCATTGATCATTTCAAAGCGTAGCGAATTATCAGGATACAGTCAAAAATTGAGTTTAACTGTCTTTAGGTCATCGATGATAGTGATTACATTATTAGCAGGATTCATCGTATTTGTGGGTATAAAAAAATACCAAGGTGAATTACATCTAAGCAATGCATTGACGCATCAAAAAAATGAGAATTGGGAAGGGATGATTAATGAACTTAATAAAACTGAAAATTTCTTTTACCGAGCTGACCATTTGGCTACGCCGATAAGTTGGTACAAAGGTCTTGCCTCTTACTATTCAGGTAAAGCAGATCTTGCTTTAACTCACTTCTTAAATGCAGAGAATATAAATCCTAACCATGTCCATGTGTTAACTGACATTGGTGCATTATATCTGAGGAAAAACGAATTTCAAAATGCAATTGGGTACTTTCAAAAAGCACTGGATCTCAATGATTCTCACAGGGAGGCCTTATTGAATCTCTCCATAGCTTATTATCATCAGGGTAGTTATGAAAAAGCAAATGATACAATATCCTTATTTCCGGACAATCATCATCCGGCGTATTTAAAATATAAGGACCTTATTTCAGTAGCCTTAAACTTTGATGATAATAGCATTTAAATCCAAAATTATGCAACATAAAATTTTCAAACTTACAATTCTCGGCGTACTAATTAGTTGTCAATTAAGCGCACAAAGTATTATTTCAATTACTCCGGATTCTGCGTTTGTTGGAAGCAATATTTCTACAATAATTTCGAGTAAGAATACGATGTTCAATCCTTCCAGCACCAATGTTTATGGTGTTGATCTCAAGCAAGCTTCTACGACCATTAATGCAACTTCCTTTTTTGTTCCCAATGACACGACGGTAAATGCTGATTTTTCGATTCCTATGTCAGTGCCTATAGGATATTATGATGTGAATGTTCATTCTACCGTTTATGGAACACTTACACTTAGTGGAGGGTTTTTTATATTTTTTCCAGTTTCATTTGAGCATTTTGATATTAATAATTCAATCAAGGTCTTTCCTAATCCTGCTTTCAATAACATTCAAGTTGAATTACCGGAATTTACCACACCTACAGAAATAAGTATCATAAATATGGTGGGAGAAACCGTCTATCAAAAAAGTATAAACCATCTGAGCGGCAATAATATTTATATTGACCTTCCTGATATCACGAGCGGCATTTATTTTATCAAGATTGCTACAAACCATCATACCTTCATAAAACGTTGTGTAATAATGAAGTAGAAGCGATAATTTTAAATCTCCAAGGTCCCCGCTTTCTGGGTAGATCAAAGTGTTTTCCCTTGTTATTGCGACTCAATTTCTTTAAATTTGCTCTCCCGTAAAAAAAGAGGGATATCAATTTTAATGTAAATAGAAGGAGATTCGATTATGAAGGTTTATGATTCATTGAATATCAGAAATGTAGCCATAATTGGCCATGCAGGTAGTGGTAAAACTACATTTGCCGAGGCAATGCTTTTTGAAGCAGGAATGATCAATAGACGTGGAACAATAGAGGAAAAAAATACCGTGTCGGATAATTCTGAGATAGAGCAGGATAGAGGCAATTCAATTTTTACAACCCTAATGCATATTGAATGGAAGGATACCAAGATCAATATATTGGATACCCCCGGATATGCAGATTTTATTGGCGAAGTGATCTCTTCGTTAAAAGTAGTGGATACCGCTCTGATAATCTTGAACGCACAGCATGGCGTTGAAGTAGGTACGGAGATCGGCTGGGAATATGTGAAGAAATACAATACTCCTTCCATCTTTATTGTCAATCAACTGGATAATGAAAAAGCTGAATTTGACAAAACCGTTGAGCAAGCTAAAGCTACGTTTGGGGCAAATGTTGTGATCGTGCAATACCCATTGAATCAGGGAGACGGCTTTGATGCCATTGTGGATGTTTTGAATATGGTTATGTATAAATATCCTGCCGGCGGCGGCAAACCTGAAAAAGTGGATATCCCTGATGATCAAAAGGAAAGAGCAGAACAATTGCATAATGACCTGGTAGAATCTATCGCAGTGAACGACGAGAAATTGATGGAACTATTCTTCGAAAAAGGAACATTGAGCGAAGAGGAAATGACCGCCGGATTAAAAGCTGCTTTATTGAATCATGATATATATCCTGTGTTTTGTGCCTCGAGTAAACAAAATATGGGTGCAGGCCGCGTAATGGGATTTATCAGTAAGGTGGTGCCGGCACCCACTGAAATGCCTGAACAGGAGTTGGAGGGGGAAGGCACGCTTAAGCTGGATCCGAATGGTTCTACTACCTTGTTTGTTTTCAAATCAATTTCGGAACCACATCTGGGTGATATGTCAATCTTTAAGGTGTGTGCGGGTAAAGTAAAGATTGGTGATGACTTTGTGAACGAGGAAAGAAGAGAGAATGAAAGGATCAACCAGCTCTTTCTAATGGATGGAAAGAAGCGGGTGAATATTGATCAGTTGCATGCCGGTGATATAGGTGCCACGGTGAAATTGAAGAATACTTATTCTAACAATACACTGCATATAAAAGGTCCTAGCATTGCCATAAAACATATAGAATACCCCGAACCAATTATGAGTGTGGGTATTGTGGCCGAAGCAAAAGGGGAGGAAGAAAAATTATCCACTGCGCTATCGCATTTAAAGCGGGAAGATCCCACATTGATCGTGGAGCAATCACAAGAGCTCAGGCAAACCTTGTTACACGGACAAGGTGAGATGCATCTGGCCATTGCCAAAACGAAATTGGATCAGGTATATGGTGTTAAAGTGGCTTATGAGGATCCTAAGATTTCATATAGAGAGACTATTCATAAATCAGCTAAAGCTACTTTCAGACATAAGAAACAGAGCGGTGGTGCCGGCCAGTTTGCGGAAGTACATATGATGGTCGAACCCTGGCATGAAGGAATGGCGGACCCACCGGATTTTAACGTAAGGAATACTGAAGAGATTGATCTTGATTGGGGAGGAAAACTAGTCTTCTTAAATTGTATTGTCGGAGGAGCCATCGACAACAAATACATGAATGCCATTGTAAAGGGTTTATTGGAAAAAATGGCTGATAGCCCCTTAACCGGTTATTATGTGCGTGATGTACGGGTAAGCGTATATGATGGTAAAATGCATCCGGTCGATTCTAATGATATTTCTTTCAAACTGGCTTCCATAAGGGCTTTTAAAGATGCATTCTTACAGGCAGATCCAAGGGTAATGGAACCGATCTATGATGTCGAGGTTAGTATTCCTGATGATTTGATGGGCGATGTGATGAGTGATCTTCAGACCAGGAGAGCAATAATTTCGGGAACAGAAGCGGAAGGGGCAAATCAGAAGATCATGGCAAAAGTACCGTTAGCCGAATTACATAAATATTCTTCGGCATTGCGTTCGATTGCACAGGGACGTGCAAAATACAGCAGGAAGTTCGCGGAATATGCGATGGTTCCTATGGAAGTCCAGAAAAAACTAATGAGAACAGACGAGGAAGAGTTACAGGAAGCTTAGGTATAACTCCCTCCCCCATCTTATTTAATATTAAGACCAAGCCGGACTGACTTGTTCTACTTGGGGAGCGAATATATGGTTTGGCTTAGTTTTGTGCTACTTTGAGCATTCTTAAAGCACATTCATATATTTCAGGATTGTCAAGCTTGACAATACCACCATTAGGGCCTTTTTCGATATGAACCCCAATATTAACTCCGTTTTCGAATTTATCACCGCCAAAGCTGTTTCTGACCGTATCAACATCTAAATCCAGTTCTTCAGCAATTTTTAGCATGCTCCCGGTGGGCAGGCTGTCCTTTATTTTCCTAAGTTCTTCAAATGTAATGACCATACGAGATTTCTACTTTTAGATGAATATGCTTCCAAAATTAAAATTAATTTTTAAATATCACACTCTCACATGAATTTACGTAATATTTGGATAAATAAAAACTTTAAAGTAACTTTGCGTTACAAAGTACTTTTAATATTTAAATAATTATCTCATGCGTAAGATTCTTTCAATAATTAACGAAAACAAACCTGGATTTATTGGGCTCGCTCTAATAATATTGCCATTAATGTTTTGGATAGCAGCATTTGTCCAAGTTTCAACCAATGTAGATGCTTTTAATCGCACTTTTAAAAGAATGGATGAGATTTCATCCTACCTCACCATCTTTGTCATGTTTATATTACCCTTGATAGCCCTTGTTTTGAATTTCTTCAAGGTATTTCGGTTTCGGATCAGATCTGCGGATGACGGCTTTGAAGGGATCATAAAGTTCTCTCCCAAATTGATCAGTCTTGGTGTAATACTTTTTACTATAATGAGCCTCGGGATCGTAACCGTATACGGATTTGTTGAAAATTTTGAGATTGTTTTGAGATAGGTTTTTATTTATGAGTCATTTTTTCACCGTATCGGATTTCAAACATCTCTCCTGGGCCTTTTCATTCCCGGCGATTTTACTACTTACTTTCTTAGCTTTCAGTATTATCCTGCAAAACCTCAATATTAGTTTATTTTTTGATCTCATTTTTGGGATGTTTATAAATTATCCGGTTTGGGTACTACCGATATTCATTTGCCTTACTATTTTTCCGCTACTTTCATTTATCATTAATATTGGTTTACTCGTGAATCGACATAGATCCAGATCAACATTTATATTATTTTTAATCAATGCTTTTATAATAATTTTTATAGGTGTGGGATTAAGCGATTAAGAACCGAATCACCTACCATCAAAATTCATCATAATGGATAATAAGCAAGAACAACTTGACACGCTACAGCAGATGCGAAAGCTCATGGAGCAATCGTCCAGATTTATATCACTAAGTGGATTGGCGGGCGTATTTGTGGGGATAATTGCTTTGGCCGGTGGCTTGGTAGGTTATTGGTATTTCGATTATTCATTCTATTATCCCGATTACGGCTACCTGGTTTTTGATACAAGCGGAGAGTTGTTATCTGAGTTCCTGATCTTTCTGTTTTTAAACGCTACCGCAATGTTGGTTCTGGCCCTGTTTATAGGAACTTATCTGACAATAAGAAAGGCTAAGAAGAAGGGACTTCCCATGTGGGATAATGTTGCAAAGAGAATGGTTATAAATCTATTCATTCCGCTAGCGGCAGGAGGAGTATTTATTCTAACTCTGCTTACTCAAAAACAGGTGGAGTTGGTCGTTCCGGTCACTCTCATATTTTACGGGCTGGCGCTGATAAACGGAAGTAAGTATACGTTGAACGATATCAGATATCTAGGGATTATTCAGATAATTCTAGGATTGATATGCGCATATTATAATGGCTACGCTTTATTATTCTGGATTATGGGATTTGGTATTCTACATATTGTCTATGGATTGTACTTGCATTTTAAGTATGAGCGATGAAGGATATAATTCTCCGCCTAAATAAGTTATTTGAGAGTAGAATTAGATTGGGCATCATGTCCATACTCGTGGTTAATGATTGGGTGGATTTCAAGTATTTAAAAGAGACATTGGATCTTACGGATGGAAACTTGGCAAGCCATTTGCATTCTTTGGAAAAAAATAATTATATCCATGTTCGAAAGGGTTTTATCGGCAGAAAGCCAAATACCTCTTTCAGTGTTACGGATGTAGGAAGAAAAGAATTTAAATTGCACCTTAATGCATTGGAAAGATTAATTAAAAATATATAGGTTAAAATAATTTAAACGTTTATGCGTTTATTTTTTGGTATATACACTTTGAAATACAAAGTACTTTTAAATACATATTATGAATAAGAATAAATTGGCATTTACTTTCCTGATAGTAGGAACAGTTATTTATGACTATCTATTTTGGAAAGAGAATTTCGGAATTAATGTCCTGATCTTCTCCTCATTGTTGATGGCGACGATGGTAGCTCTGTATCCTCAATCGTTCAGAAATCGAAATGTGCTCCTCGTGGCGATTGGTACCATGCTCTCAGCCGTGTTCGAGGTCATACATAACTCCGGAAGCAGCAAACTAATCCACCTTGCCTCTTTTTTCATGTTGATCGGATTTATCCACCAGGGTCAGCTTAGATCAATGATAGCAGCCGGTTTAACCGCATTGACAAATTATTTCTTTATACCCGGTAGGATAATGAAGGAAATTGGAAAGGTAAAGTCAAGGTTTAGAAATGTGAATAA
Source organism: Bacteroidota bacterium (assembly GCA_022573915.1). Taxonomy (GTDB): domain Bacteria; phylum Bacteroidota; class Bacteroidia; order Chitinophagales; family JACZTA01; genus JACZTA01. The sequence continues at coordinate 16,075 of JACZTA010000012.1, forward strand.
ATTCCTTAAGCTATTAAAGCTAACCATCATTCCCCTACTCGTCGTGATTGTATTTTATATTATTTATAAAAACGCTAATCCTGTTTTTGAGAAATACGCACTGCTGTTTCTGGACGACTTTTTTCAATTTCTCACGGATATATTCAGGGATGTATCTCTTAGTCATTTCCTGTTTGCTGTTTTTGGTATGGTTCTGATCGGTGGCGCTATATTCAGCAATAACATTCATCATTTTCTGGATGCTGATCTCAGAAAAACCGATAAGCTTATTAGAAAGCGAAGGAGTCGAAAGATTCCCGGGTTTGCCGCACATGAACCGAGAAAATGGGTCCCATTTGCAATACTGGGGCTTAAAAACGAGTATCTCATGGGTTTGATCCTGATCTTCTCGGTTAATGCACTCATTCTTGTCGTTAATATTATCGATATAAACTGGATCTGGATCAATTTTGAGGTCAAGGAAGGGTTTAATCTGTCACAATTTGTACACGAAGGAACATATCTGCTGATCCTGAGTATCATCATTTCTATGGGTATCCTTCTTTATTTCTTCCGGGGAAATCTGAATTTTTTCAAGCAGAACAAATGGCTCAAATATGGAGCATATACCTGGATTGTCCAAAATGGCTTCATGGTCCTTTCGGTGGCACTTCGGAACTATCATTATATCAATCATTACGGATTAGCCTATAAGCGAATCGGAGTCATCGTATTTCTGATCCTTGTCCTGGTAGGTCTCTTAACCTTGTACTTGAAAATTCAAAGATCAAGATCTACTTATTACCTGGTAAACATGAATTCCTGGGCAACCTACATCGCAATGATCATGCTTTGCTTTTTTAATTGGGATGCATTAATCGCCCGGCATAACCTCAATCATAAGTATCAATCGAATATGGACGTGCGGTTTTTAATGAACCTCTCGTCTAAAGCACTGCCTTTACTCCTGGAGAATAGAGATATTTTGAAGAAGGAGATCGAACTCTATTATAACAGTCCGGATCACTGGGAGAATTATGAAAATAGATTAAACGGAAAGGTTCAGAGGTTTCTAAACAGATACGATGAACTGTCCTGGCAATCATGGAATTACGCCGATTACAAAACCTATAAATATATCACAGAACATGAAAAAATTTAATAAAATTCTCCTCGATAGGCAATGGTATCTGGCCATGGTGATATTGGTGGTTACTTGTATCCTAATAGTTCCAACCCAGTTTTACTTACTGATGATCATTCAATCATTTTCAATTCAAATAATCATTGGATTCTTTATGCTTTCGCTGATCTATATTTTCAAACGCTCGTGGATGCTGTCATTTGGATTTGCTTTGGGAGCAATAGTACTATCGATAGCTATACAAATACCCGCACTCCATACCAACAACAATATTGCCGCCACCGATGCTGATATAAAAATCGCTCATTATAATGTGCTGACATCTAACCGGCATTTTGATAAAACCATCCAATCTGCTCTGCGAACCGGTGCGGATTTTATTTCTTTCCAGGAAGTATCGTACAAATGGCAAACCGCTTTAACAGCAGGGTTGTCCGAGGAATATCCCTTTCATAAGATCGAATCAAAAGAGGGGACCTTTGGCATCGCCGTTTTTTCAAAGTATGAACTCAAGGACGTTCTGATCTATAATTGGGGTGGTATACCTCACATTGCGGGAATAATATGTGCGCCAAAGGGAGAGATTAATTTTCTTGCATCACACCTTTCATCTCCAACGCTTCCTCGCAAGCACAAAAACAGAAATGTCCAGATGCAGGATATGGCTACCTACCTGCATACTATAGATGGGCCAAAGCTGGCGATAGGGGATTATAACACTGTTCCCTGGGATTCAGCCATGAATAAGTTCAGGAGGCAGACTAAAATGCAGGATAGCCGCAAGGATCTTTCTACAACCTATCCCAGTTGGTCCAGGATACTGCGAATACCGATCGATTATATCTTTCACTCTAATGAACTCCGGTGCATTAGTTTCTCAACGATCAATGACACCTCCTCAGATCATTTTGGCATAATAGGTAATTACAATTATTCGAAGCCAAACTCGTAGATCATGCAAGATAATTTCGAGACCAGGAACGGCTGGACAAGGGAATTTGGAATATTGCTCGTCTTCCTCAGTGCAGCATCATATTTTTTTATTGAAAGGCCTTGGCGGAGTTATAACATTTTATCTGAGAAGCTATTCGAGTCTACCCAGTTATCCGTTGTTGTGAGTTACGGTTTGATGCTGTTGTTTTGCCTTGTTATGCTCATCAATAACTTTGTTAAAAATGGTATCAGACTGAAAAGGATCCAAGAGAGTCATTTTATCATTTTCTTATTACTGCTATCCATTACAGCATTCAGCTTGAACAGGGAATCTAAGGTGTATACTGACTTTACTTTGCAACTACAGATATACCTTATCCTTGGTCATATTGGATTGGCAGTGTTTGTATTTCGAAAATCCATATTGGAATCAACAAAACCACTACTATTATTTCTGGTAGGATTGGGTACACCCATTGCCTTATTTTTCACAATAATGATTGCACCTTTTACGGCAATTGGTTTGATGTACATATTTTTCCCACCAATATCACTATTAGCGCTGCTTACTTTTGCGCCGGGTTTGATATTTATCATGCTAATAGTTGGTTCTGTCAGAATGATAAGAAAACGCGAGGAATTTCTAACATACTCAATAGGTTTTGTAATACCATTGTTGATCTCCGGCTTCTTCTTTTATGACAAGATTATTCACTTTGTACCGTTTGGATGTTAATCTTTTAAATCCTGAATCATGTTATATGCACAATGGCTTCATTACTTCCAATTCAATGCAGATCACTTTCATCAAATCAAATGGGCAACACCGGATCTGCTCACTCCAAGGGAACAGAAACTTATTCGGTCCTCGATCCAACAATTTCAAAAAGGAGAGAACTCGGAAGGAAAAAACTTATGGAGAAATGCCATACGTTATTCAAAAATAAACAACGATAATTCATACGCCAGAACCATAGAGTTATTTATCAAAGAAGAACAAATGCATGCGCGGGTGCTGGGTACTTTTATGAAAAGACATAACATCCCAAAAATAACTAGTCATTGGATGGATAGTGTTTTTAGGAGATTACGCAATCTGGCCGGATTGGAGCTATCCGTAATTGTTTTAACAACGGCCGAGATAATTTCGACCGTATACTATAAAGCTTTATATGCCGTTACCAATTCCTCTCTACTCAAGGAAATCTGTGAACAGATTTTGAAAGACGAAGAGATGCATGTGAATTTTCAGGCATTTACTATCAGAGATTTCAATTACAAAAGGCATTATTTATTGAAGAACTTTATAACTTTAGCGCACTATACCTTGCTTTTTGGTACAACAGTTTTTGTGTATATATGGCATGGAAATGTACTTCGGGCAGGTGGATATAATTTCAATAAATTCATGAAAGAAGTCTTTAAAGAAATGGATAGAGTTGCATCGATGGTTAATAATAAAAAGCCAATTGTTATTGAAAATCCTGTTGTCCTTTTCGATGAAATGTCTACACAGTCATAGAATATAATGGGCAAATTTCTGAGAAGTGTTGTTTACGCTGCACGAGGTGTAAGAATGGCTATAGCAGGTGAGCTAAGCCTTAGGATTCATCTCGTAGTAACCATACTAACCATTATCACCGGTTTTTTACTCAAACTTGACGTATTGGAATGGTGCCTGATCATTATTGCCATGGGTTTGGTTTGGTTCACCGAATTAATTAACACTGCTGTTGAGACGCTGTGCGACATGGTTTCTCCGGATATTCATCCCATGATAGGCAAGACCAAGGATATTGCAGCAGGGGCAGTGCTTATTGCATCCATAACTTCCTCTCTTATTGGGTTACTTGTTTTTGGCGGTAAACTTCTTCACATTCTTTCCTGATCCCAAAAAGCAACAAAACTTATTGCTAAATTGGTTGTTGTTTTAAATTTGGAATAAAGGGATGAATTCCGGAAAGATAAAGCAAGAGAAAAACTTTGCCGAGATACTCTCGAAACTAAATAAAGTACAAAAGCAAGCGGTTACTAATGAGAACGGCCCGGTCTTGGTAATTGCCGGCCCCGGAACAGGAAAAACCCAAATCTTATCTGCACGAATCGGCTATTTATTAGAGTCGAAAGACCTGCAGGTTAACCCTTACAATATCTTATGCCTTACTTATACCGAAGCCGCAACTGTCTCCATGCGCGAGCGGCTGATCGAGTTCATTGGACCAATAGCACACCGGGTTAACATCTTTACATTTCATGCATTTTGTAATGAGGTTTTGCAGCGAAACGCACACTATTTTGGTAAACAGGAATTGGATCTGATCAGTGATCTGGAGGAGATCAAACTACTTCAGGACATCATTGACGAGCTGGATGCAGATAGTCCGCTGAAACGGTTTAGAGGTGATGCATATTTTGATACTAAAAGGCTGCTCAACCTTTTCAAGGTGATGAAAGAGGAATATTGGTCACCGGATGATGTGAGCTCGGCCGTAGTTCGGTATCTGGAGGATATCCCATCAAGGGAAAAGTTTATATACAAACGAGCAAATTCAAAGCAAGGAATCAAGATTGGGGATCCCAAACAAAAGGACTTGGAAGCGGAGAAAGATAAGATGGAAAAACTAAGCGCCGCATCTTCGCTGTTTTCGGTTTACCTGGAAAAGATGAAGGAGATCAATCGTTACGATTATAGTGATATGATCCTCTGGGTGCTTAATGCCTTTAAAGATGATGAGGACTTTTTGCGACGATATCAGGAACAATACCAGTATTTCTTAGTGGATGAATACCAGGACACCAATGGTTCTCAAAATGAACTACTTAGATTACTGATCGATTATTGGGAGAATCCGGATGTATTTGTGGTGGGGGATGATGACCAATCTATTTACAGATTTCAAGGCGCCAATGTTAAAAATATCGAAGATTTTGATAAACATTTTCGAAATAATATCACCCGTTGCGTGCTAACTGAGAACTACAGATCTTCACGGAATGTGCTGCTCGTTGCAGAATCTCTTATCGGGAATAATAAAGAGAGGCTGATAAATAAACTTGATGGTCTTGAGAAAAAATTAATAGCTGCGAATAAAAATCTTGCTGATTCTAAAGTAGTTCCATCAATCAAGAAATTCAGCAATATTACTCATGAGGAGGCGTGGATAGTGGATGAACTTGCAAAACTTCATAAGGCTGGAGAGGATCTTAGTGAAACGGCTGTGATCTACAGCAAGCACAGGCTGGCAGAAAATATTATTCAGGCAGTCGAAAAACTGGAAATACCTTATAGTGTGTCCAGAAAAATAGATATTCTCAATATCCCGATCATCAAGCATATTATTAATATCCTCAAATATGTTCAACTCGAATCAAAACGATCGTTAAGCGGAGAGTACCTGCTCTTTGAGATTCTGCATTATGATTATTTCGACATTTCGGTGAATGATATTTTGAAGCTGAGCATGATACTTCAGAAGCATAGTTCTGATCACAGAGACTGGAGGACATTGTTGGCAGATAAAAAATTTCTACTAACACAGGATCTGGAAAATGAACTAGCTCTCGAGGAGTTTGAAGGGTTGATCTCATCCTGGATACAACAAGCCATAAATTTACCGCTTCAGATATTCGTTGAGAAAGTCATCAATACAAGTAATATCCTGGCCTATGTATTGGCTTCGGAAAACAAGATTTGGCTGATCCAATTGATTTCCAGTTTCTACAACTTTATTAAATCTGAGAACGTCAAGCATCCGCGAATGACCATCACTAAATTAATGGAGCAGCTTGACCTGATGATCCAGAACGGGATTTCTATCTATGTGGAAAAAGTCATTAACCAGGATAATGGAGTGAATTTCCTAACAGCGCATGCTGCTAAGGGTAAAGAATTTGAGCGAGTTTATGTGATTGCAGCAAATAAGCAGAATTGGGAGAGCAAACGTTCGGCTGGTGCTATAAATTTCTCAATTCCGGATACGCTGTTAATATCGAATGAGGGAAATGAGATTGAAGAGAGCAGGCGGTTATTCTTTGTAGCAATAACCCGGGCCAAGGAATTTTTAAATATTACCTATCCGGTTCTAAAGCTCAATGATAAACCTCTGGAACAATCTGCTTTCGTAGATGAAATTCTTCTTGGAGCAGGTTTGACCACAGATGAAATGAATGTTGACGAAAAAATCGTTGTGAATTATCAGTCAACTCTTTTACTGCAGAATGAGCAATCAGTTTTAAAGTTGGGAGAAGAAGAATACATCAATGAGCTGCTGAAGGATTATAGTATGAGCGCAAGTCACTTGAATAAATATCTGGATTGCCCGGTGGCGTTTTATTTCGAGAAGATTATCAAAGTCCCCATTGCAAAAAATGAAGCCATGGCCTTTGGCACAGCCGTGCACAACGCGTTGAGGTCACTTTTTGAAAATATGAAGGCTGATCCAAAACAGAAATTTCCACCAAATGGTGAGTTTTTGAATATGTTTTATAATGAGATGGCACGACAGAAGGATTCATTTACCGATATTCAATACGACCGTCGACTGGAATATGGAAAAAAGATCTTACCTGCTTACTATAAGAAATATGTCAATGAATGGAATAAGATTTCAGTCATGGAATACTATATTTCGAGGATTGAAACGGACAGGGTTCCCATTAATGGAAAGCTCGATAAGCTGGAATTTACTGAGAAGAAGGTGAACGTTGTAGACTATAAGACAGGGGATATTGTGAAGGGAAGGAGGAAATTAAAGCCTCCCGATGAGAAGAACCCTTTAGGAGGTGATTATTGGCGCCAGTTGGTTTTTTACAAGATCCTGTTGAAATATGATAGGAGAAACGACTGGAATATGTTAACCGGCGAAATCGACTTTATTGAAATGGATGATTCTAAAAAAGATTTTGTAAAAGTCAGAATTGACATTACGCCTGAAGAAGTGAAATTTGTAAAGGACCAGATCAAGGATACCTATCTAAAAATAATGAATCACGAATTTTCCCAAGGCTGCTTCAAGGAGGATTGCACCTGGTGTAGTTTTGTAAACGAGAATTCGAAGATCAAGCTAAAACCGGAACCGGTCAGCTAGAATGGAATAATCTTAGGCCCGGGCTTTAGCCATTAATGATAAATCTTGTATAGCACTCTTCTAGCTTCAAAACCAGTCTCTAAAATCTTTACAGTTACTAATTAGAACTTTCCGGATTGATCTGAATTCGGTAAATTGAAGTTCGGGATGGGGATGGTGCTCCCCACAGCCTCAACTTCAGCCAAACTCAAACTCAAACCCAAACTCAAACTCAAACCCAAACTCAAACTCAAACCCAAACTCAAACTCATTCCCTACCTTTACACTTTAGGATTAACCTACCATGAACTACCTATCTGTAGAAAACCTCTCTGTAAATTTTGGAGAGAAAGTTCTGTTTGAAGATCTGACATTTGGCTTATCCAAAGGTGACAAGGTCGCACTCATAGCTAATAATGGTGTCGGTAAATCCACTTTGCTTAAAATTTTAGCAGGGAAGGATATACCTAATTCCGGCACCATAGAAGTACGGAATGGAATCAAGATCGGCTTTTTGGCTCAGGCACCGGATTTCAACGAAGATATAACTATTAATGAACTGATTGGCAGCTTCAATCCTACCTTGATCGAAGTGATACGCGAGTACGAGAAAGCAGCGGATGAACAGGCTGCAAATTTCTCACCCGCAACAAAGAAGACATTTGTCGAAGCCATGCACGTAATGGATGCGAGCAAGGCCTGGGACTACGAACGACGGCTGAAACAAATCCTGACCAAATTCAATATTACCGGGTTGGACCAGAAGGTAGGGGAGTTGTCGGGCGGACAAAAAAAACGATTAGCATTGGGTATGGCATTATTGGATTCACCGGATATACTATTGCTCGATGAACCTACCAATCACCTGGATCTGGATATGATAGAGTGGCTGGAGGGATACCTTTCTCAGTCCCATATTACCATTTTTATGGTTACTCACGACCGTTATTTTCTCGATAGGATCTGTAATCATATAATCGAGATGGAGGATAGGAAGATCTATCATCATGATGGTAATTATGAGTATTTCCTTGAAAAACGAGAGGAACGGGAGATCGCTATGAAAACAGAAATTTCCAAAGCTCAAAAGTTAATGAAGAAAGAGTTGGAATGGTTGAGGAGGCAACCAAAAGCGAGAACTACCAAATCCAAAGCAAGGATTGATGCATATTATGAAATCGAGAAAGTAGCAAGGAGTGGAAAAAAAGAAAGAAGAATAAAACTGGATGTGAAAATGAGCCGGCTGGGAGGGAAGATTCTTGAGCTTAAAAAGGTATCAAAATCCTACGGTGATTTGAAAATACTTACAGAATTTGATTATACTTTTAAGAGAGGGGACCGGATTGGAATACTTGGAAATAACGGTGTTGGCAAGAGTACCTTTCTCAATATCATAACCGGGCTGGTACCTGCAGATTCGGGACAAGTTATTCCCGGAGATACAATCGTTTATGGTTATTATACTCAGAACGGATTGGAGTTTAAACCGGATCGCAGAGTGATCGATATAATGACCGATGCTGCAGAGGTGATCACTTTGTCTAATGGTAATCAGATGACTGCGAGTCAATTTCTGGAGTTTTTCATGTTTCCTCATAAAATGCAGAGGACCTTGGTTGAGAAACTCAGTGGAGGAGAAAAGAGAAGACTTTATCTATTGACAATTTTAATTAAAAACCCAAACTTTTTGATTCTTGATGAACCAACCAACGATCTTGACTTACTTGTCTTAAACAAACTGGAGGAGTTCTTAATTAATTATCCGGGGTGCCTGATGCTTGTTTCCCATGACAGATATTTCCTGGATAAACTGGCGGATCATCTTTTTGTTTTTAAAGGCGATGGCGAAATACTGGATTATTACGATACCTGTTCCTCATACCGTCAGTCGATGATTGAAGCTGGTAAGCTTGAAAGAACGCAAACCTCTTCAAAAAATAGGGAGAAGAAAAAATCTGCTACCAGGGACAAACCAACTAAGAGAGTGACTTACAAAGAAAAATATGAGCATGAGCAGTTGGAAAAGCAGATTGAATTGCTGGAAGAGGAAAAAAAGATTCTAGAAAAGGACATGGAACTTCATGCAATAGATGCTGAAAAAATGCTGGAGCTCTCTGATAGATATAATATTGTAAATTCTGATCTGGATAAAAAGACCGATAGGTGGTTAGAACTCTCCGAAAAAATTGAGCAATCCTAATTTGTACCGACTCATTCTCACTCCCATTCTCATTCTCTCTCGACTTCGGAGCCCATTTCAGTATCTTTGCCCCAATGGGTAAGAAAAGCGGTTCTTTCGAAGTGCAACAGTTTGGTGATAATAAAAGCTCAAGAAAAGGTCAGGACGCGGTTCTGGTAGGGGCCATCACAAAAGATCAAACAGAAGAGGCAATTAATGAGTATCTGGATGAGCTGGCATTTCTTGCCAGTACTGCGGGTTTACAGATCATCAAACGGTTTACGCAAAGACAACAAAATTCTCATCCTGGTACTTTTCTTGGTAAAGGCAAGTTAGAGGAGATAGCCGATTATAATAAGTCGAGGAATATTTCATTGATCATTTTTGACGATGAGTTATCCGGTACTCAACTTAATAATATCCAAAATATATGCAATTGCGAGGTCTT
>JACZTA010000205.1 GCA_022573915.1 Bacteroidota bacterium
TTGCGGATCTCTTTTTCACCGGTAACCAGGTGTCCTGTGAACTTTATATTAATAAAGGGGACATGAAGTTTAAAAATATTACGCAGTCAGCGGGTGTTGGCGGCGAAGACGGTTGGTGTACCGGTGTTACTATGGTCGACATCAATAACGATGGTTGGCTCGATATATATGTTTGTAGATCCTTTAGCGATCATCGGCCCGACAGACGTGCTAACCTGTTATATGTAAACAATGGAGATGAAACCTTTACAGAAAAAGGAATTGAGTATGGAATAGCAGACACCTCTTATACAACCCAAGCTTCATTCTTTGACTATGATCTTGACGGCGATCTGGATCTTTATGTGGGTAATCATCCTCGTGACTTCCTCTATACAGAACTTATTGTCAATGCCAAGAAAGGTAATTACACAAGGAATGAACCCGTGATTGGAACCAGTGATAGACTCTTTCGCAATAACGGAAATGGGAATTTTACCGATGTGACTATCGAAGCCGGGGTACTGAATTTTGGATTCTTACTTGGAATCGTGACCTCTGACTTAAATGACGATGGCTGGCCCGATATCTATGTGGCAAATGATCATGCCGAACCTGATTTACTTTATATAAATAATGGGGACGGAACGTTTACCAATAAGGCAGACGATGCGCTTCGTCACATGTCTAATTTCAGTATGGGCATGGATCTGGCCGACTATAATAATGACGGTCTGATCGATATTGTAGTATTGGATATGATGGCCGAGGATAACTACAGGCAAAAAACCAATATGAGCGCCATGGCCCCCGAACAGTTTTGGATGTTTGTCAAGATGGGATTTCATTACCAGTTCATGAGAAACGTGTTACAGTTAAATAATGGCAATGGTTCCTTTAGTGAAGTGGCAAACTTAGCGGGTATCTCGAATACCGACTGGAGTTGGGCAGCCTTATTGGCAGATTTTGATAACGATGGTTTCAAAGATCTCTTCGTTGCGAACGGTTATAGGAAGGATGTAAGGGCAAACGATTACCTCAATGAAGCCAGAGAATATGTTAAGCAATCGATATTGGAAGATAAACCGGTTGATTTATATGAGATCTCTACAAAGAGTCCTGAAACAAAACTTTCGAACTATCTCTACAGGAATAATGGGGATCTCACGTTTACCGATGTTACTGTCGACGTAGGTCTTGATGATCTTAGCTTCTCCTATGGCGCAGCCTATGCTGACCTTGATAATGACGGCGACCTTGACCTGGTAGTTACAAATCTGGCGGATAATGCGTTCATCTACCGCAATCTATGCACAGAAAATACAAACCAAAACTACCTGCGGGTTAAAATGAATGGAGGAACTTCTAACAGGATGGGTATCGGAGTGAAGGTTAGATTATTTTATGAAGACAAACAGCAAATACAGGAGTTAACCCTTACGCGCGGATTTCAATCAGCCGTTGAAGGAATATTGCATTTTGGATTGGGTTCAGTGGATAAGGTTGACAAAATGGTTATCGAGTGGCCTGGTGGAACTCATGAAATTCTGACGGATGTAAAAAGCAACCAGGTATTGGTGGTAAATATCGACGATGCTACTTTGTTAAAACATGAAGACGAAATACAACTCGATATGCTTTTTAGCAATATCACAAACTCTTCGGGAATTGATTTTGTGCATACAGAAAATGAATATGACGATTACGAAAAGGAAATTTTACTTCCGCATAAGATGTCACAATTCGGCCCGATAGTTTCTACCGGAGATGTGAATGGCGACGGGTATGAAGATTTCTTCGTAGGTGGCGCGGCCGGACAAGCAGGTGTCCTATATCTTAATAATGGAAATAGCTCATTTTCAGCATCGGCCGGCAATACATTTGCTGATCACAGGTCGCAGGAAGATATAGGCTCTATCTTTTTCGATGCAGATGGAGATGATGATCTGGACCTTTATGTTGTAAGTGGAGGGAACGAGTTTGAAGCCGATTCAAAGATGCTGCAAGATCGATTGTATCTTAATGATGGAAACGGAAACTTCGAATATGCGGAGGACGCTTTACCTGAAATGATAACCAGCGGCTCATGCATTGTCCCTGCCGATTACGATGAAGATGGAGATCAGGATCTTTTTGTCGGTGGTAGATTAGTACCGGGTATGTATCCCTTCCCTGCAAGAAGCTATATTTTAAGAAATGACAATGGAAAGTTCACCGATGTTACGGCCGAGATAGCACCCGACCTGACTAAACCGGGCTTGGTGACTTCTGCCATATGGACAGATTTTAACTCTGACGGTCAGTTGGATATCATCGTGGTTGGAGAATGGATGCCCTTGAGCTTCTATCAAAATGACAGTGGTCAGTTTATAAATAAAACAAGTGAATTTGGATTTGATAACACCAATGGCTGGTGGACCAAAATTGTCGAGGCTGACTTTGATAATGATGGCGATCCAGATTATGCTGTGGGAAATCTCGGTTTAAACTATAAGTATAAAGCTTCAGATGCTGAACCATTTCATATCTACTGTCACGACTTTGATAGAAATGGAAACCTCGATATCGTGCTTGGTTATTTCAATGAAGGGACATGCTTTCCTTTAAGGGGAAGAGAATGTTCATCCTCCCAAATGCCTTTTATCAAGGAGAAATTTCCGGATTATCATTCGTTTGGGATTGCAACGCTGGAAGACGTTTATGGAGGTGATTTAGATAATGCACTGCATTATGAGGCTAGGATTTTTGCAAGTTCATACATTCGAAATGATGGTAACGGGCAGTTTACGATCTCTGAGCTTCCTGTTATGGCACAACTTTCCACAGCGTTTGGTTTAATAGCGGGAGATTTTAATGACGATGACAATATTGATCTTCTTCTCGCAGGTAACTTCTATGTTGCCGAAGTTGAAACCGGAAGAGCCGATGCCGGTGTTGGATTATTTCTGCAAGGCGACGGGAAAGGCAACTTTAAGCAAATTGGTGTGAACGAAAGTGGTTTTTATGCTCCACTTGATGTGAGGAGTTTGGAGCTGTTAGGAGAAAATGACAAGGAACAGTATGTATTGGTTGGAAATAACGATGACCAACTTCAGTTGTTTAAAGTAAATCATATCAAAAGAGATCAGGATGATAATAACATAGCCCAGGTTCGTTAAGGGCATTGAATAATTATTGGAGGTAAAAGGTGTCTTAGTGATGAAAGGCGGTTACAAAATATCGATATGTGGGTTATCAGTTTTCTTATTGATCTTCTACTCTTGTCAGACCAATACGTCCGAAAATATTTCTGATCCCGCTACACAATCTGAGCTACAGCTTTTTAGTTTATTAAATGCTGATGCTACCGGCTTGGAATTCATAAACATAATAATCGAAGATGGAGTAATCAACTTCATCGATTACGATTACATGTACAACGGCTCAGGCGTTGCAATAGGCGACCTGAATAATGATGGATTACCCGAAGTTTATTTTGCCGGCAACATGACTCCGAATCAACTCTATCTTAATAAAGGCAACCTGAAGTTTGAAAATATTACGCAGGACGCCGGGGTGGATGGAGCAAATGGCTGGTGCAATGGAGTCACCATGGCTGATGTGAATGCAGATGGCTATTTGGATATTTACGTATGTCGCGCTTATAATGACCGAAGACCTGACTTGAGGGAAAATCTACTCTACATAAACAATGGGGATCTTACTTTCACTGAAATGGCAAAGGAATATAATTTAAACTGCGACGGTTACTCTACACAAGCCACTTTCTTTGATTACGACAACGATGGAGATCTCGATCTTTTTCTTGGTAATCATCCCCGGGAGTTTCATTTCACGGATATACAAACTCGAATCGATCAGCGCAATAATCCTCAGTTATTTGAAAGTGATCGTTTGTATCGGAACAACGGTGATAATACTTTCCAGGACGTAACGATTGAAGCTGGAATTTTGAATTTTGGTTACTCTCTGGGTATAGTGGCTAGCGATATCAATAATGATGGATGGATCGATATTTATGTAGCTAATGACTATGAGGGTGCTGATAATCTGTACATGAATCATGGAGACGGTACATTCTCCGATCAAATTGCAACTTCAGTCAAGCATATCTCTAATTATGGCATGGGCGCCGATCTGGCTGATATCAATAATGACGGCTTACTCGATATAGTGGTATTGGATATGATGGCAGAGGACAATTACCGCCAGAAAACAAATATGGCAGCCATGGATCCTGCTCGCTTCTGGCTTTTGGTAGATAACGATTATCATTTCCAGTACATGCGCAACACGCTTCAACTTAATAATGGAAATGGAAGTTTTAGCGAAGTGGGTCAATTAGCTGGAATTAACTATACCGATTGGAGCTGGGCTGCGTTATTTGCAGATTTTGATAACGATGGCTACAAAGATCTATTCGTTTCGAATGGTTACCGCCGTGATTCAAGGAATAAAGACTTTCACAGCAAACTGCAAGAGAAACTAAGAGAGACCGGAGGGGATATGACAACAGAAGATATCATCCATTATTTGGGACTCATGCCTTCACAAAAACTACCGAACTACTATTTTGAAAATAATGGCGACCTGACATTTTCAAATAAGTCGATTCCGTATGGTTTTGATGAACCAAGCTTTTCTAATGGAGCTGCTTACGCAGATCTCGATGCCGATGGCGACCTGGATATTGTCGTCAACAATCTCACCGATCAGGCATTTCTCTATAAAAATAATAGTATCGGCCTGCTGGAGAACAATTATTTAAGAATAAAACTTATTGGAGATGAAAGCAATCCAATGGGATTGGGCGCGAAAGTTAAACTAACCACAGAAAGCGGAACGCAATATCAAGAGCTAACACTTACAAGAGGCTATCTATCGTCGATTGAACGAATAATTCATTTTGGTTTGGGACGGGATGACCGCATAGACGAATTGAGCATCGAATGGCCGGGTGGGAAGACGGAGAAATTATATGATCTGGAAATAAATCAACTTATCACACTCGATGCCGGTAATGCATCTAACCCCATCCAGGCACCTGTGAGAGATGAGCACCATTTATTTATGGAGCTGTCTCATCGCTGTGGTATTACATTTATACACAAAGAAAATAATTTTGACGACTATAAAAATCAGTCTTTACTCCCACACAAAATGTCACAATTCGGGCCAATTATTACCGTAGGCGATGTAAACTATGACGGAAATCAGGATTTCTACGTAGGCGGTGCTGCCGGTGAGAGTGGTGCTTTGTTTATTCAAAATAGCTATGAACATTTTACAGAACATGTAGATCAACCTTGGCAGAATGATGCAGCTAATGAAGACATAGGAGCGATTTTCTTCGACGCTGATAATGATCTGGATCTCGATCTTTACGTTGTGAGTGGCGGTAACGAATTTGAATCGACTTCGAATCTACTTCAAGACAGGCTTTACGTCAATGACGGTGCAGGAAATTTCACACATAATGAGGAATTACTTCCTGAAATGTTAACCAGCGGATCCTGTGTGATAGCTGCTGATTATGATGGCGATGGAGATCAGGATCTGTTCATTGGAGGAAGAGTGGTACCGGGTAAATATCCGCTCGCACCCAGGAGTTATATCCTGAGGAATGAGAATGGCCGGTTTTCGGATGTAACAGAAGAGATCGCTCCAGAACTTGTTAATGCAGGGATGGTGACTTCCGCAATATGGACAGACTTCGATGGCGATGGTCAAACAGACCTGATGGTGGTTGGCGAATGGATGCCGGTGAGCTTTTATCGAAATAATAATGGAAATTTTGAAAATATAACTCAGGATCTTGGATTTGAGAATAGTACAGGATGGTGGAACAAGATTGTTCAGGGTGATTTCGATCAGGATGGTGATATGGATTATGTAGTTGGTAATCTTGGATTGAACTATAAATATAAAGCGACGGAAGAAGAAGCCCTTCATATCTATTGTCACGACTTTGATCGAAGTGGATCCTTGGATATTGTATTGGGATATTATAACCAGGGAACTTGTTATCCTGTTAGAGGCCGTCAATGTACTTCGGAGCAAATGCCGTTCATACTTCAGAAATTTTCAACCTACCATGAATTTGGAAAAGCAACCCTGCAAGATGTATATGGAGATGATCTTGAAGTTGCTCTTCACTATGAAGCGAAGTATTTTGCCAGTTCCTATATAGAAAATAAGGGTGGTAAGTCTTTCGAGATAACACCGTTGCCTGTAGAAGCGCAGTTTTCCACCGTGTTTGGAATCATTCCGGAAGATCTGGATCATGATGGCTTTCTCGATCTGTTGATTGCCGGAAATTTCTATGTTTCCGAAGTGGAAACGGGAAGAGCAGATGCAGGGGTAGGACTTTTTATGAAAGGAAACGGCAAGGGACAATTTACACCGGTAAGGATCACCGATAGTGGATTTAATGCCTCGAAGGATGTAAGGGATCTCGCTTTACTCAAACGCAAAGCAACCCTTGGTTCGTTGATCCTGGTCGGAAACAATAATGACGCGATGCAAGTATTTAGGGTCAAACCACTTTTTGAGGAAGAAGAACTGGCATTCAAGTAAGCAACAGGGTGGATATATGAACACGATAATTAAAATAGAAAATAAACTACTGGCCTTACTGGGGTACTGTTTTTTCTTAGTCTTCACAACAGGATGTAGTTCCGAATCAGCAGTGGAATCACAGGAAGATCATCAAGCTTCAGCTCCCTTATTTACTCTAATGTCTGAGGAAGAAACCGGAATAGCATTTATCAATGCACTTGATCATAGTAACATAAAGGTTAACGTCAGTAATTATATCAATGTTTATAATGGTGGAGGTGTTGCCTTTGGAGATATTAATAATGATGGACTCCAGGATGTGTACCTGACAGGAAATATGGTCAGCAATAAACTTTATCTAAACAAGGGAGATATGGTTTTTGAAGACATCAGT
>JACZTA010000206.1 GCA_022573915.1 Bacteroidota bacterium
GATCAATATTATGTAAAGGGAGAAAAACAACCTCTGAATGGCAGGTACAGCGATCGTTACCCTGGCGGACAGATAAAACATAAATGCACTTTCAAGGATGGACTTTTTCATAAAAAATATAAAAGCTGGTACTCTAACGGCTGGGCCGCTAAAAGGAAACGATATAAGAACGGTCAGCTGCATGGAAAATGGGTGAACTGGTATCCTAAGGTATTACAGCAAGAGAAGTTCCTTGAGGGCTCGTGCGAAACCGGATCTTACTCCTACTATACTTTGGAAACTGATAAACCGGTTGCTGCCTTTGTCAAGAATTTTAAAAACGATACACTTAATGGCAAGTATACCGACTGGCACTTCACCGGTAAGATCAGAACAATTGGCAATTATGTAAATGGTCATAAAATGGGCGAATGGGTGTTTTGGAATAATAATGAAGAGTTAGTTGGCAGATGCACCTACTATAAAGACACTTTGCAAAATGGAGTATTCTTGAATTGGCATGAAAACGGACTGATCGCGCTGGAAGGCCAGGCATACGAATCAAAAAGGATAGGCACGTGGTATGGATACTCCGAAGACGGGTACAAATCATTAGAAATGTCTTATCTCAATGGAAAATTGGAAGACCGCTACTATTATATGGTTCGATGTGAATATACTTTGCGAGGTAATTATAGCAACGGCTTACGGCATGGGGAGTGGTCATATGAATACCAGGATGGTAAAACCAAGATTGAAACATGGGATAGGGGAGAATTGATCAAGACGCAGTGGAGGCCGTAGGGGGGAGGTTTGAGTTTGAGGAGTTAATAGTTAATTCAGCGAACTTTACGATGAATTTCTTAGTTTTAGTAGTAAATCCACTTAGTTATGAGAAGAAAGAACTTTCTTAGGACTTTATTACTCGGAATACCTGCAATAAGCGCTTCTGCTGCTTCCCTTGCGGGTAGTACCGGAAATTCCGGGCATATTAATAAGAATGCTGCTATTCGTTCTATCTCGAAGATTATTCAGGCGACAAGGCAAAAAGTTTCTGCAGAATTAACCGTTAAAAGATCCATTCCAACCTATAAACAGAGAATGATCGATCCATTTATTTTATTGGATCATTTCGGGCCCATTGTGATGGAACCGGGAGAAGGTGCGTTTGTACCCCCTCATCCACATCGAGGGTTTGAACCGGTGACCTTCATCTTTGAAGGAGGTGCTGAGCATAAGGATTCTCTTGGAAACCACGCAATACTCAACAGCGGAGATGTGCAGTGGATGACGTCGGGAAGCGGAATTGTTCACCAGGAAGATATGGGGAAAAATTACAAGAACACTGCCGGTATAATGAATGGCGTACAACTTTGGGTAAATCTACCCGCGAAAAACAAATTCACAACACCGGGTTATCAAAATATAGCTGCAAAAAATATTCCTGATTTCGAAGAAGATGATGGAAAAGTAAAGGTTCGAATTGTTGCGGGTGAGATGTACGGTGTGAGAGGTCCCGCCAAAACATTTACTCCAATTATGGCATTTATGCTGACGATTAAACCGGGAGGACAAATTCAATTCCCTGTTCCCAGAAGTTATAATGCTTTTGTTCATATACTGGAAGGCAGCATATTGCTTGGGGATAATACCAAAGTGAATGAAGCACATCTGGTCTTGTATAACCTGGATGGTGAGGAGATTTATATAAAAACTGATCCAAAAGGCAATAAGATTACAAAACTATTATTCCTTGCCGGAGAACCGATAAATGAACCTGTTGTCACTTATGGCCCGTTCGTGATGAACACAAAAGCGGAAATCAATCAAGCTTACGCGGATTACCAGGCGGGAAAAATGGGAACTATCAAGTAGTTCTGAACCATAGCTTTCGAGTTTTATATTGGATTAAAACTGCTCTAAAAGCTGCACTCTCTTATTCATGGGTGGGTGAGTAGCAAATAATCCTAATACAGAAGAGAAAAACCCTTTCACCCCTTTCTCTCGCGGGTTTTCAATAAATAACTGGGCTACATCTTTCCTTGCAACAGCTTCGATTCTTGAATCCTCCGATATCTTTCGTAATGCTGACGCTAATGCGTCGGGATTTCTAGTCATCTCAGCGGCACCTGCATCAGCGAGATATTCACGCTTTCTCGACAGAGCAAATCGAAAAAGTGCTGACAATAGGTAACCGACCAATGCTAAAGCCAGGATAATTATAATAATCGCACCACCTCCTTTTTTCCCACCTCCTCTTGGCACTCTCAAAGACCTGGCAACCACTTCAGCAATCAAGGCAAAAATTCCAACGAAAATGATTGACACGATCAATAATCGTACATCCTTATTACGGATATGAGTCAATTCATGCGCAATGACTCCCTCCAATTCCCGATCATTGAGTTTGTCAATAATTCCTTTAGATAGGGTCACCGTGTAGGACTTTTCATTGATCCCGCTTGCAAATGCATTTAACGAATCGTCATAAATAATCTTCACCTTTGGCATTTTCATCCCTACCGAAATACACAGGTTTTCCACCAGGTTATAAACCCGCATATTTTTATTCCGCTCAAGTGGCTTGGAGCTTGTCGCCTTTGAGATCATTTTGGTATGGGAAAAATAGGCTATCAGGAACCACACCCCGACGATAGCCGCAACAAATGGAGAAGTCTGTAGAAACTCTTGATTGATGAGTTCTATACCATAGTCTTTAATGTATAAAATGTAAAAGAAAATCCAGACCAAGAATAAAAGCAACACAGGAAATGCAATTAGCAATAAAGTTGATTTAGTATTGTTCCTCCAGATCTGTGTTTGTAGGCCAACGTACTTCATAAGACCCTTCGGCTAATCAAACTTTATCTTAGGGGCTTCATCCAATTCCTCTCTTTCTTCATCGCCTAAGTCAAACATCTCTTCTCTTACAAAACCAAAAGGACCTGCAAGCAGGTTCGAGGGAAATACTTGTATAGCATTATTAAGCTCTTTCGTAGCAGAATTGAAATACCTCCTTACTGCGGCCAATTTATTTTCTATATCAGAAATTTCTCCCTGCAGCTGCATGAAATTCTCATTCGCTTTCAGTTCCGGATAAGCTTCCACCGCAATGGTAAGCCCGGATAAGGCAGCAGTCAATTCCTTTTCTGCTCCAATTTTCTCCGCAATAGTGTTAGCTGCTAATGCGTTGGTTCTAGCTTTCGTTACTTTTGTAAGAACACCTTCTTCGTGTTTCATGTAACCCTTAACGCTGTCGACCAGCTGTGGGATCAAGTCATGCCTTTGCTTTAACTGTACATCGATATCTGCAAAAGCATTTTCCCGGTTGTTTCTCAAGCGTACTAGTCTATTGTAGATTGAAATGATATAGATCACCAAAATGACTATTACCCCAAGGATGATATATGTCTCCATGATAAAACTCTTTTTTGATTCGTGTAAAAATAATACAATTTTATAACCATTGAAATCTTCAGCTTCTCAGGCTCAGAACGAGTTTGTTATTTGATTATCTTTATATAATTATGGCAGCAAGAAGATTATATAGAAACGTAGAAGAATCAAAACTTGGAGGAGTATGTGCCGGCCTGGCAGGTTATTTTGATGTGGACGTAGTAATAATAAGACTGATGTTTGTCGCCGGATTCTTTATTGGAGGCGGCATATTGGTTTACCTGATCGCCTGGATAATCGTTCCGGCGCAAAGAAACTCCATTTGAATATGCGCCTGATCTTGATTCTCTCTTGTTGTGTTTTCTTTAGCTGTACTTCAAAAAAATTGGAATGGATGGTTCAATCGCGTGTAACAGATGTGCACCTTCGCGGATTGGCCGTTGTGGATGATCAGGTTGTCTGGGCAAGTGGACAGCACAACACGATTATCAAAACAACAAATGGCGGCAATACATGGCAAACCTTTAAGATATCTGATGATCACGATCTGGATCTTAGAGATATCGAAGCTTTTAATGAAGATACAGCTTTGGTCATTAGCGCCGGGCGTCCTTGTAAAATTTACAAGACGATAGACGGGGGAAATTCGTGGTCAGAGAAATATTACGACGATCGCGAAAGTGTATTTTTTGACGGTATGGATTTTTGGGATGAACAGAACGGAATTGCGTACGGCGACCCTATAGATCAACATTTTACGATCATTATAACCAGCAACGGGGGTGAGACATGGAGAAGTCTGGATTCCGCCTCACTTCCCAAAAGTCTTCCGGATGAAGCAGGTTTTGCGGCCAGCGGCACAGGGATAGTTGCGATGGCACAAGACAGGGTGTGGTTAGCAACAGGGGGAGCTACTTCCGCGAGAGTGTTTTTTTCAAATGATAAGGGCGTGTCGTGGAATGTATCTAATGTCCCTCTCAAGAGTGGTGAGGGAACAGGTATTTTTTCGATTAGTTTTGTGGATGAAAATAATGGTATTGCGTTAGGCGGAAATTATATCGACTCAACAGATAAGTCTGCGAACTGTGCTATAACTAATGATGGCGGCAAAACCTGGATCTTGATAACAGAGAAGAATCCGAACGGTTATCGTTCCTGTGTGGCTGTTTCAAACAATGGCAACTTAGCAATAACGGTCGGAAGAACCGGTTCTGAATTCTCAACAAACCATGGCAGAACATGGAAGCACTTAGGAAGCGAAGGTTACTTTAGTTGCGGATTTGGTCAAAAGACAGCTTGGGCAGTGGGTCGCAGTGGCAAGATGGCAAAATTGAATCTTTGAAAGTCCTGTTTTTAACTTTTATTAACATTTTTTATGATCTCGGAATTGGCTGAAGTGCATGCTATTTAGTACTTTTACCCCAGTTATAATTTCATTTAACCATCACTAAATCTCACGTGATATGAAAACCAAGTTCAATTTTAAACACTATTTGCTGGCTATTACAATGATATTATTCATGTTCGGAAGTAATCTCGCTATGGCGCAAACAACTTCTGATGATGGACAGAAGAAGATCAAAATAAAAGTAACCGTTACGGAAAATGGAAAAACTACAACGAAGATCACGGAGATCATTGTAGATGAGACTACGGACGTCGAAACTATTCTTAGGGAAATGGGTGTATTTGATGATATTGATCTCAACAAGGATGGAGAGAACGTTATGATCATTATAAAAAAGTCAGACGAATCCTTTAGCGACTTGGGTTGTTTTAAAAGATGTGAGGGAAAGTTTGGTGAAGAAATGAAAGAGCTGCACAAGGAGATGAGACATATTAAAATGATGGCCGGCAACGGTGCTTTCCTTGAAGTTTATGTCGGACAAACGGAAACGATAATCGATGGGGAAGGGGTTGCAGAACCATCTGTTCCCGGCGCATTAATTACCGGAATTATTGAAGGTACTGCTGCAGAAGCTGCAGGATTAATGGAAGGTGATATCATCACTTCTATCGGGGGTCAAAATATTGATAACTATGAAATGTTGGTTAAAGTTATCAGTCAACATAAACCTGGTGATAAAGTCGAGATTGAATACCTAAGAAACGGTACAAGCAATAAAGTAGAATTGGAACTGGGTAGCAGAGCAGATCACGTGATCGATCAATTTCCTTCTTTTGAAGATTTTGAGATGCCTGATATTAAAAAAGAACATTTCTTCAAAGACGACTTTGGTTTTAAGTTTGAAATGGAAGACCCGGACGCGGCTTTCCTCGGTATCCGGTATGTAGGAACCTCTGAGCAAACCGAAAATGGCTTTAAAATAACAAGCGTCGTGGAAAAATCCACTGCAGAAGAGATGGGACTGCAAGCCGGCGACATTATCAATAAGATCAATGGTCAAGAGATCAATAATTTCGAAGATCTGGTGAGAGTAATTAAGACTTCAGAAGCAGGATCAAAGATACAGATTGAATTTACGAGAGATGACAAGAAAATGAAAGAAACCGGAACTTTGAAAAGCCGGAAAGAATCTAAACCTGATCATACTTTCTTATATTTCGACAATAAAGATCTGAAGGAGCAAATGCACGAATTCCGCAAATATATGCCATATCATAATGAGGTGAGGATCTCAATTAGGATTGAAGACATCTCAGCGGATGATGCTTCAGCTGTACAGGACAAAGTAGATATTGATCTGGAAAACAGTAACCTGAAGATCGAGCTCTACTTTAAGCCTAATCCTAGTGGCGGTCAGATTGAATTAAACTTCACCTTGCAGCAAGAAGGAAATGCTGAGATCTTTATAATGGATAATACCGGCCGTAGAGTTTATCACGAAAACCTTGAGAATTTCGATGGTAGTTATCAAGGTACCATAGACTTCTCAGACCAACCTAGTGGCGTATATTTCTTAACGATCAGGCAAGATGGAAAGCATTTCAGTAAAAAACTGGTTAAATATTAATCTGAATATTTAGATTACAATTGAACCCCGTCTTTTGACGGGGTTTTTTTGTGCCCCTAAGGATATCCATTCTCATATTTTGTTTATTATTGAATTTGCTTAGAGTTCAAGTGAACAAATGAATAATAAAGGTCTTGCTACAACCATCTGGGTAATTGTCTTTTTATTGGTCTTTGCACTGTCATTAGACTACTGGAATTGGGATAAGACAGTGATTATCAGCTATTTAGGCCTGCCTGGCTGGATCTATTATTTCGTATTACTACAGATACTCTTTATCACCGTATTGATCGTTTTCACCAAAATCTACTGGCGGGACGATGAATAATACGAACCTGGTTTATATCGTATTTGGTATTTACTTCGCGATTAATCTCGGAATCGGTTTATATGGCATTAGACGTTCCTCAAAAAATCCGGAGGACTACTTTCTTGCCAATAGGGGGGTCG
>JACZTA010000207.1 GCA_022573915.1 Bacteroidota bacterium
CAAGCTTGTGGTGCTGGAGCCATCGTTGCAATTTCCATCTAAGGAAGAAGTTCGTTCTTCACATTCTCTAAACAGCTGGCTTCCATTGTGATCATAAACAAATAATTCATTAAAGTGTTTCTTAGTTTTATTGAATTTTTTATAATTTTGAATTTTTATATCGAATTTTTTCAAATTTTAATTAAAGAATTATAAAACCTTTAATATCAAAAATCTAAATATAATTGTAAAATTAATTTTTTTCTTTGAAAAAATTTTATATTTAAAAATACTGAATATTCATTTTAAATTTATTGATCTTCCAAACATCAGCACGCCAAACTATTGTTCCTTTCTTTATCCAAGATATCTTTTTTCCTTGCGGTTTATCCACCAATATTCTTAAGTCAAAAATGATGGGTTCTTTTCGGTCAATCCACAGTTTAGGGCCTATTCCAACCCGGTTAAATCTGTAATCTATGATTGCCACTGCATCATAATAGGTCGTTACACCAGCAATATAGGATTGGGTATTTACAAAATAGGAACCTAAACGATAACCTTTTGAGTATTCAAAGAATACTTTAAAAAGTTTGCCACCGGCATATCCGTTAATCCCCACGTTTGCAGTGTAGGAAGTATATAATTTGGGCATTCCTCCTGCTGTAACCACACCGCTCATTCCTATTCCAAGGTTTTTTCCAAACAAGGGCCAGAACTCTGAACCACTCATCAGGCCAAAGCCGCCACCGTATTTCAGTTCGGTTTTCGTATCATTAGAGATCGAATTATCGGAGCGTGTTCGTGCCCGCACATTAACGTTAATGGGATATCTTAAATAATTTAAGCCGGTTGTAAAGTTATAGTACCATGATAGCCCTTTAAATTGTTTGATCTTGCCAGACTGGAAATCTCTTACCATTATTTCAAAAAACTCACCTGAAGACTTTTTTATCTTATCCAGTGCGGTACGTAAATCTTTCGCAGTAACAGGCCTGTCTTCGTCCAAACTGTCAATTTCTTCAACTTCGATGGCCATAAGCTTCTCCTGTTCGGCCCGGAACACCCGGTTATCATTGATCTCAACAATTTTCTCGGGACTGATCTTAATTCTTTCGAATTCAATGAAAGTAATTTCAGGATACTTCAAACTGAAACCCGAACTAAATATTTTCTTCGCTTTCTGACCCGACGTCTTTTCAAAAAAGTCATTCCAAACCACCGAGGAAGACGAGCTCCATCCTCCATATCCTGAAGTCAATGGTTCTGATGCATCGAAGGTGAGTATCCAGTCCGCAACATATTTATTTTCGGAATAGACTTTGGTTTTGAGTACTAATGCCGTGATCACTACCTCATCAAACATTTCCTGACCCACTTCAACGTTTGAATATGAAACACCTTCAAAATTCAGGCTATGTCCCGCAAACCATTCCAATCGCACTTTCTGAAATGGCAGGTCATCCCGGATTGAATAATCATATTCAAGGGTGAGTCTTTTAATCTCCATTCCGTTTTGCTCGGACGGTGGTAACCAATTAGCGATCATGAGACTGCTAACAATGGCAGATCTTTTTACAACTGCTTCCTGAGCCGGAGAGCTAAGAACGCCAAGCCCTACAATTAATACAATAAAAATGACTGACCTGGAAAGGATTAATAAAATGGGAACACGCATGCCTTATAGTAGTAATGATTTATTATACGTTTTTGTGAGCTATAAGTCGGTTTAACGCAGGCCTTCTTATAAACAATATTACGACTAATTATTCAATTCTATCCAATAATCAACTGCCCGTCTTAAATGAGGTATAACGATGGTTTCCCCTACGATATTGGCTATTGCGAAGATCTCGTATAATTCTTCGGTAGAAACACGCTCTTTTTTACAATTTTCTAAATGATATTTAACGCAATCGTCACATCGCAGTACCATTGAGGAAACCAAGCCCAACATCTCTTTGGTCTTGACCGGCAAAACTCCCTTCATATAGGCATTGGTATCGAGGTTAAACAAGCGATTGATCACCTTATTTTTTTGTGCAAATATCTCCTCATTCATTCTGGATCTGTACTTATTGAATTCAGTTACTTGATTTAACATATACTATGATTTAATGATGACTATGATTATGATTAAATGATTTAAAACCGTGATTTTATTCATCTTATTCGTTTAACTCCTTGGCGGGATCCCAAAAGAGCTGCTCGAAATTCTGGACTTGATCATCCACCACCGCGATGCCTTCATTTTCCAGTAATTCCTGCATCAATGTAGGTGTAGAAAAATGATGCTTACCGGTGAGTAAGCCATTTCTGTTTATAACTCTATGAGCCGGTATTTTCGAAGAGAAGTTGTGGCTGCTGTTCATCGCCCAACCGACCATTCGAGACGAACCTCCCGAACCTAAGTACCTGGCGATCGCTCCGTATGAGGTAACTTTTCCTTGCGGTATGTGAATCACCACTTCATAAACACGCTCAAAAAAGGAAGATGTCCCGGCTTTCAAAATTTTGATTTCTTTACTTTGCAAAGTAAACAAAGAAATATGTCACTGCTAACAAATGTAAAGGCAGGTGCTATTACAAATTTAACAGAAGCGAGGTTTTATTCCGCGGCCGGAGTAGAGTGGATCGGATTATGTGTTGATGGTTCGCCCGGTTGCCTGGATGCGGAAAATTCAAAATCTATTGTAAAGTGGTTGGCCGGCTCCAATATTATTGCTGAGTTCAGAAATCTGCCGCTGGATGATATCAACAGCTTTTCAAGCGAAATCGAATGGGATGGTGTACAGGTTTCCTTCGACCATGAAGCGCTGGATAAGATTATGGATCAATATGATCTGGTCATCGCAGAAATAAAAATATCCGAGCTGCAAGAATTACAAAGGATTTTGGATTCTCTTTCTGAAAGAGATTTACTCTACCTTCTGGATTTTAACTCAGGCAATATTAAATGGGATGCTCTTAAAACAGACAAAAGCGTGCTCGCGTCATTGAAGAATGCAGCAAACCACTATAGGTTGCTGATCGATATAAAATGCACAAAAGATAATGTGTTGGAGATCATGGAAACAGTTGAACCGCATGGTTTACAGATCAGGGGAAGTGGCGAAGACCAAACAGGAGTGAAGCTATTTGATGAAGCAGGTGAGATCCTTGATGTGTTATCTGCCGAATCGTAGATAATAAATTTTCCTTCCGTCTTCCAGGTGAAGTTTCTCATAATAGGTTTGAATCTTTAAAAGAGGATCCATCTTCGAACTGCCGTAGATATCTTGTTGCGAATCGTTTACATTCCATTTTTCAGCTTCAATTGCTTCAATAGTGTAATCAAACAATTGTTTATCATCTGTTTTAAGATGTACCTGCCCGGGGGCCGTAAGAATTTGATCATACATTTTGAGAAACCTCGGTGAGGTTAGTCGCTTTTTGGCTTTTCCTTTTCTCGGAAACGGATCAGGAAAGGTGATCCAAATTTCTTCCACTTCATTTTCATCAAAGTAGCTCATCAGATCCTCGATATAGATCCGGAGAAATAATACATTACTTAACTTTTTTTCTACTGCAGTTTTGGCTCCCCTCCACATGCGGTTTCCCTTTTTATCTATGGCAATGAAATTCCGGTCGGGAAACATTTCCGCCAGCGCCAGGGAATATTCGGCTTTGCCACAGGCCAATTCAAGGGTAAGAGGGTTATCATTTTTAAATAATTCCTTTTTCCATTTTCCCTTCACTTCCTGAGGAAACTCAAGCGAGTTTTCCAATCCGGTAAATTCCTCAAACTTTTTTAATGTTCTTTTTGCCAAGCGATCATAATTCTACGGTGACAAATTTAATTATAAACTCTTAGCTGGCGCAAGTTTACCTGCCCTGGGAGGACTTTTGCTAATGCCTTATACTTCAATTTTCTCGTCGCGATATTTTATCCCATTTCACAAACATACGTTTAGCTCGCAGCAAAGCTGCTCGTTTTCTTTGTTTCTTTTTGCTTTCCGCCATAGGCGGACAAGGTCCAAAAAGAAACAAAAAGTCAAGGCTTCTTATAAATTCAGATCACTTCTAAACTTCGCCTATCATACGCAGCCCAAGCGGTCGTGAACAAATATCATCGCTCTTATCTGCTTATTGCTACTCCCTCATGCACTGCTCACTTATTGTTTTCATTCCCAAGCTTATCACAATTCGGCTCAGTTTGAAGTGAACACTGAATTTCTAAAATGCCGGTCCTAAACAATTTAATTATACAGCAATTTACTTGTGGTGCATTCTTTATCCGTGAATATCTTAATGAAAATCAAACTTGAACCATTTTGAAATGTACCAAGCCGAACCTTGTTTTCTCCGCGTTTGAGCTGAATGGAATGATGCAACAGCTCTTCACCATATAAATTGTAGATAAGTAGGGTCGCTGAGACCTTGTATTTCGAATAGATTTGCAGCCACTTTTCACCATTGTTTGAGTTCAGATCATAGCCAACGATATAGAGGTTGTTTGGATAATATTCCATATACAACAGCTCAGTTTTGAAGCTTTGCCGGTAAAGGTTTATGGCTGATAGTTGATAATAATATGGTCCGATTGGCGCGGGACCAAGGTGATATAAATACTTCGGTGGCAAAAGTCGATTGACACTATTTAGAGGAACAAGTTGAAAGCTTTGCAGATCACGGGTTCTGTTGAGCTTGAACTGATAATGATTATTTTCTTCTGACATTTCCCATCTCGCCTTCAAGGAGTCATTAACCAGCATCAATTTAAAATTCAGGATTCCCAGCGCCAGAATGCAATCATTCTGATTCGAAAGATATGCTTCATTATCAGAGTTGTTGGGTTGGCCCGGTGTTTCGTCAGATACAGCCATACCAATTATATAATTAGCAGAGTCCCTATAATTGCCCGAGGTGAAATAATAGGTCTTGCCTGTTCCGTCTGCAGAATCCAATAACAGACTATCCACGCCACCAAGCATAGGAGTATCTCCGTAAGCTATACCATGGAAATACTGTCCGTTCGGATATCTTACCTGCATGGCATCTCCCGTATTTCTTAGGGAAGTATAGATCCACTTTGCGGTATCATAACTGCACGGAGAATAATTAGAGCTTCCTCCCCCACCCGCTTTAGGTATGGTGCTGCATCCGCTTAGCCCACAGGCAGTATCCGCCAATACAAATACAGAATCGAACGGGTTCGTGTCATTCGTGTCTTCCGCCATCGTGATAGAAGGATTTTTGTCAACAGAATTATAGATCAGGATAAGCGTACCCGGCACCAGGTTTTGCCATCGGGTAATGCTATCAAACCTGATATGCCCTGCGGATACACCGGCGCCTATTTGATTACTACTAAATCCATCATTATTGACTCCGTTATTATCGTCCAGAATAAATCCGCGAATATCTACAAACTCGCAGCTGGTATCGCCTATGACCATCAGCTCGACGTATTCCCTGGCACCTGATTGTCCGTTGGATATCTCGTTGATGATTAACCCTTGTCCGCTTGCATCCATCAAGAAAAACAGCAATGCAAGGACCAGATAAGTTTTCATTTCGGGCTGTGTTTAACCCGGTCGCAGTAATTAATTTGCAAGTATAGGAATGAGAATCATTTCTTGGAAGTATAAATGAGTAGATGGAGAGAGAGAATGAGAATGTGAATGAAACCGTAACGATTGATTTGATTAGCGCAACCTATCCGCCGACCTGACCAGATCCTCGTCTTTTTTAATGCCTTTTCGTGCGAGAAACAAAAAGATGATGATCAGTACCGGTAAGGCCATTCCGAGCCGCAGGGATTGATCAATCAGACTCCCTTCAGTATTTATCACACGAAGGATAAAATAACCTATCGCCGTGAGTAAGATTATAGATAGGGTGATGATCAACCAACTGATCGTGATTTGCAAAGGACGATTTTTGAAAAGGAAAATATTTACGAAACAGGTGAGGCCGATGAAGAAAGTGAATTCAAATAGAATCAGATTATCCTGAAGATCCACGCTCAAAACGGTGACCGATTCGCCTTCGATGCCTGCCCTGCCTTCCCAAAATGGCAGGGGAAAGCATAATCCTGCGCATATCGCAGCTAACAAAAGATAAACAGATTGAATTCTTTGTAGCATGTTGTATTACAAATATCTGAACTATTTAGATATAACCATAGTTTTTCAAATGAATTGTAGATAATTATCTTTGACGGTCTTAACGTTCTAATTTATGAGTGAAGTCTATATTATTGATGCATTGAGAACCCCTGTTGGGCGTTATAGCGGACAACTAAGCTCCGTAAGGCCTGATGATATGATGGCAATGGTGATCAAAGAGCTTGTTGAAAGAAACAAGGATATTGATCCAAAGGAGATAGAAGAGGTGATCATCGGATGTGCTAACCAGGCTGGGGAAGATAACAGGAATGTGGCGCGCATGTCGTTGTTATTGGCCGGATTGCCGATCGAAGTTGGTGGTATTACGGTGAATCGTTTGTGCGCTTCCGGTTTACAGGCCATAATGGACGCTTCGAGGGCCATACATCATGGGGATGGCGATGTATATATTGCCGGTGGTGTAGAAAGTATGAGCAGGGCGCCTTTCGCGATGCCGAAATCAGATAAACCTTTTGGCAGGAATCCGGAAATTTATGATACAACCATCGGTTGGAGGTTTACGAATCCTAAATTGGCGGATATGTACTATCCTTACTCGATGGGTGAGACCGCAGAAAATGTGGCTGAGAAATGGAGCCTTAGCCGGGAAGAACAGGATAATTTTGCACTGGAGTCGCAGCAGAGATATAAGTCGGCTCATGACG